>NZ_JABJWD010000025.1:0-59492 GCF_013155425.1 Gluconacetobacter entanii
GCCCCGGCCACGCCCCCATCGCTTTTCGCGCCGCCCGCGCCGCCCGTGGTGTCGTCCGGTCCCCTGACCTTCGCCCCGCTGGTGCGGATGGTGGGGGCGGCGGTCGTGAACATCGCCGTCACCCAGGACGTGCATGGGCAACGCAATGGGCAGCGCGTGCTGCCAAGTGTCCGTGGCACCCCGTTCGAGCATAAATTCCGCGAACGCATGCGTTCACATGGGGAGGAGATGCTGGGCGCGGGATCGGGATTCGTGATCGACCCGGATGGGATCATCGTCACCAACACGCATGTCGTGGGGGATGCGGACCACATTACCGTCTCCCTCGTCGATGGGACCGAACTGCCCGCGCACCTGATCGGCAGCGACGACCTGACGGATATCGCCGTCATCAAGGTGCAGCCATCGCACCCCCTGCCCTTCGTGCGGTGGGGTGACAGCAGGCTGGTGAATATCGGCGACTGGATCATGGCGGCGGGCAACCCGTTCGGGCTGGGGTCATCGGTGACGGCGGGCATCGTCTCCGCCCGGGGGCGCGATATCGGCACAAGCCCGTTCGATGACTTCCTGCAACTCGACGCGCCGATCAATCCGGGCAATTCGGGTGGGCCGTCCTTCAACCTCAGCGGGCAGGTGGTCGCCCTTAATACGGCCATCGTCTCGCCCACCGGGGGATCGGTGGGGATCGGTTTCGGCATCCCGTCGGAAATCGTCGCCCCGATTGTCGATGAACTGCGCCGCAACGGGCATATCGACCGGGGCTGGCTGGGCGTCACCCTGACGGATGGCGGCGACACCCACGTGCCGGGGGTGGAGATCGTGGGCATCGACCGTGGGGGACCTGCGATGAAGGCGGGGCTGCATATCGGTGACTACATCACCGCCGTAAACGGCGAACCCATCGACAGCTCCCGCATGCTGATCCGCTCCATCGCCGCGAAACGCCCGGCCTCCACCGTCATGCTGCACATCCGCCGCCACCGTGAGGCGCTGAGCATCCCGGCCATCGTCGGCTTCCGGCCGGATGACACGGGCGACTGACGCAAGGGAACGGATTCCGATGCGCCCGCCTAAGCCGTCACGGGAATTGTGGTGGGGGGCTTTCCAGGCATCCTCCTGAACTGCTCCAGCGGGTCAGGGGTGCAATTACGGGCGCGGGCTTCCCCTCCCCTTAACGTCACGGCCATCACTGCACATGTAACATCGGTAATGTCGTCGCGCCGCATCCGCTCTGGCCTTGTCGCGCGGCGGGCGTAGAATGACAGTTGGACTGCCGATCAGTGAGGTAACGTGCATATTCTTGTGGTGGAAGACGATCCGACGGTTCGCAATTTCGTGGCCAAGGGCCTGCGTGAGGCAGGGCACCTGACCGAACTGACCGACAATGGCAAGGACGGCCTGTTCCTTGCGGTGAGCGAGAAATTCGACCTCATCATCCTTGACCGGATGCTGCCGGGCGGGATCGACGGACTGCGCCTGCTGGAGACGATCCGCGCGCAGAACAACACGACGCCCGTGCTCCTGCTTTCGGCACTGGCAGATGTGGATGACCGCGTGCAGGGACTCAAGGCGGGGGGCGATGACTATGTGACCAAGCCCTTCGCCTTCAGCGAACTGCTTGCCCGGGTGGAAGCGCTTGGCCGGCGCGGACGCACCGAACAGGCGCCGCAGACCAAGCTGGTCGTTGCCGACCTGGAGATCGACCTGCTCTCGCGCACCGTGCGCCGCGCGGGGCAGCGCATCGATCTGCAGCCGCGCGAATTCCGGCTTCTGGAATACCTCACCCGCCATGCGGGACAGGTGGTGACGCGGACCATGCTGCTCGAAGGGGTGTGGGATTACCATTTCGACCCGCAGACCAACGTGATCGACGTCCATGTCTCACGCCTGCGCCAGAAGGTGGACAAGCCGTTTGGCGTGCCGCTGATCCATACCATCCGCAATGCGGGATACATGCTGCGTGCGGAATGACGTTCCCCACCGCGCGGGACAGCGCGGCGCGTGACGGACCTGCCCCTGCATGAAGGCGCGTCACGCAGGCCGCGGCTGCGCGCGTTCCGTTCCGCCAGCCTGCGCTTTTCACTGGCGTACGGGGTGCTGTTCGCGCTGTCGTCCATCCTGTTCATGTCGTTCATCTGGTGGGGGACGATCGGTTTCCTTGAACGCCAGGTCGAAACCGCGATCAATGCCGACGCCCGCGCCCTGGTGGAACGCTGGATGGTGGGGGGCGTGCCCACGCTGGCGCTGACGATCGAGGACCGGCTGGAACAGAACCTCGACGATGACGCGATCTATATGGTGATCGACCCGGAGGGGAACTACCTTGCGGGCAACGTCTCCTCCTGGCCGGTGAAGGTGCAGTATACCGACCGCTGGTATTCCCTGCCCGATACGCGCGCCGGCCTGCGGGGGCTGGCGGAAATCCATGCCTACCGCCTGCCGGGTACGGAAATGACCCATACGGCGGGGCAGCTTGACAGCGGATACCGCCTGCTGGTCGGGCGCGACATGCGCGCGCGCACCATCCTGCGACGGTTGCTGACCGATTCCCTTGTGTGGGCGTGGATCATGGTCACGCTGCTTGCCGTCAGCGGGGCGATGCTGGTGCACCGCATCTTCCGCCGCATGGTCAAGACGGTGGCGCGCACGACCTCCGCCATCGCCCATGGCGACCTCAACCGCCGCATGCCGCTGGTGGGCAACGGGGACGAGATGGATCAGGTGGCGGAGGCCATCAACGAGATGCTCGACCGGATCGTGCGCCTGATGGATGGCGTGCGCGAGGTTTCCAACTCCATCGCCCACGACCTGCGCACGCCCATCACCCGCGCCCGCACGCAATTGGAAGATGCGGCGCT
Source organism: Gluconacetobacter entanii (assembly GCF_013155425.1). Lineage (NCBI taxonomy): Bacteria > Pseudomonadati > Pseudomonadota > Alphaproteobacteria > Acetobacterales > Acetobacteraceae > Gluconacetobacter > Gluconacetobacter entanii. The sequence continues at coordinate 2,859 of NZ_JABJWD010000025.1, forward strand.
GCATGCGCGCGATGCCGACGAACTGCGTGCGGCGATCGAACGCGCGGTCGGCAACCTTGATAACATTACCGCCGTGTTCGAGGCCCTGCTGCGCATTGCGCAGATCGAGACCGGGGCGCGGCGTTCCGCCTTCGCCACGTTCGACCTGCGGCCCGTGCTGTTCGATGTCGCGGAACTGTACGAAGCGGTGGCGGAGGATCATGGAATCCGCCTCGAACTCGACATGGACGAGGTCCTGCCCTTCTATGGGGACCGCTCCCTGATCCAGCAGGCGGTGGCGAACCTTCTGGACAACGCCATCAAGTTTTCGCCCGAACATTCGACCGTCCGCCTTGGCGCGCATATTGCGGCCCCTGTCGCCGGGCGCGTGATCCCGTCCGCCGGGGGCGCGATGCTGGTGCTGGAAATCCGTGACGAGGGCATCGGCATGACGGATGCGGACATGGAACGCGCCACCGAACGTTTCTTCCGCGCGGAAAAGGCACGCAATACGCCCGGATCCGGGCTGGGCCTGGCGATGGTGCGCGCCATCGTGCAGTTGCATGGCGGGGAAATCCGCCTGGCCCGGCACGATCCCGGCCTGTCGGTGCGCCTGCTCCTGCCGGTCACGTCCTCCGCGCTTGCGGAATACGGGTATGATCCGTTCGATGAGGACATGCCAGACATGACGCGAACTTCACAATTCTCCCATCAGCACGACACCAACAGTGGCGTAGTATGACACCATGAACATGCAACCGGTCACAGTCCCCGCTTTCCTTGTGATGAGCCTGTGCCTGTGTGGTCATTCGTGGCCCGTCGCGGCGGCGGATCCCGTCCCCCAGGCCGCGCCGTCCCACGCCAGTGCGGACAGCAACAGGCCGGTCATCATCACCAGCGATACCCCCGCCTTCTGCAATCGCCTGATCGGCATCATCGACGCCTATGGCCCCGGCCTGCCGCACGACATCGACGACCTGCGCGCCCAGGGGGCGGATCTGTGCCGGGAGGGACGCGTACGTTCCGGCATCATCCGGCTACGTCGCGCACTGGTCGAACTGAAGGAAACCACGCATTCATGATCCAGACGCCGGTACGCACGCATGTCCGTCCTTTCCTTCTCCCGCTTCTGATCGGAGCCACCGCGATGGTCGGGATCACACAGGCCCATGCCGCCGACAGCGCCGCCATGGCAGCAGACACCGCCACGACGAAGCTGCGGCTGTCGGCCACCGGCACCGTCCATGCACCGCCCGATGAACTGACGGCGGTGTTCTTTGCCGAAGCTTCCGCCCCCACTGCCGCCGCAGCACAGGGGCAGGTGAATGCGCAGGTGGACAAGGCGATGGGCATCGCCCATGGCGTGGCGGGCCTGACGGTCAATGCGGAATCCTATACCGTGCACCATCAGGAGGCCGATCCCCGCATCAGCCATCCGTCGCAGTGGATCGCACGGCAGAGCATCCGCATCAGCGCGACCGACGGCACGATCCTGCTGCCGCTGCTGGGACGGATCCAGTCGGACAACCTTGCCCTGTCACGGCTGGACTGGTCCCTGTCGCGCGCGCATCGCACCGCCCTTGTGCAGCAGGCCGAAGGGCTTGCGCTGCATGAACTGCAGCAGCGCGCGCAGGCGGCGGCCACGGCGCTGGGCCTGAAAATCGCACGGATCGAGTCGGTCAACCTGAACGATCAGGACATGCCCTCCCCGATGCCGATGATGATGGCCGCCCGCGCCGCCAGCATGTCCGCCCCGCAGGCCCCCGCCGCGGACCAGGACGTCACCGCGCAGGCGGACGCGACCTTCATCCTGCATCCCTGATGCACGGATGGCCCATGGCCATGAAAAAAGCCCGGACCACGCCATGCGGTCCGGGCTTTCGGATATCCGGTCAGGTGGCTGTCACCCACGCATCAGCGCGGGGCCAGCACCATGATCATCTGGCGATTTTCGAGCTTGGGCATATGCTCGACCTTCGCGATTTCATCCATTTCGTTGCGCACGCGCTCCAGCACCTTGATGCCCAGATCCTGATGCGCCATTTCGCGACCACGAAAACGCAGGGTTACCTTGACCTTGTCGCCTTCGCCGATGAAGCTCTTCATCGCCCGCATCTTCACCTGGTAGTCATTTTCGTCGATGTTCGGACGAACCTTGACTTCCTTGATTTCGATGACTTTCTGCTTCTTGCGGGCTTCGTTGCGCTTCTTCTGCTGCTCGTACTTGAACTTCCCGTAATCGAGAATCTTCGCGACGGGCGGCTCGGCGTTCGGGCTGATTTCCAGCAGGTCGAGACCGGATGCATAGGCGCGGGCAAGGGCATCACGCATCGGCATGATTCCCAGCATTTCGCCGTCGGCATCGATCAGGCGGACCTGCGGAACGCGTATCTCCTCATTGACACGGGGCCCCTCTCGGTTCGGCGGAGTGGGCATCGGGGGTCTGGCTATGGTCATCTCCTGTGACTGTGTATTCAGATCGTCGCGGCGGCCACCGGCCCCACGCCGAAATGCGCCCGGGACTCCGGACGATATGACGGCGCGAAATCACGCGGACGCTGCTGATGTGGCAATATGTGGCGCAAACACAAGGGCCAGATCAAGTCTTGTGTGCAATCCCCCGGACGGGGCCAGCCATGCATGCACCGCACGCGGCCCCCTGCCGGGCGCAGGCGGCGGAATGTTTCAGACACTCGCCCTGTGAAACATAATGAAAAAGTTTTTGGTGAAGCTTTTTCCAAAAAGCTTCAGAGAACGCCGCCTTTTTGAAAAAAGGCGGCACCCAAAAACTTTTATCTCTTTGTTATCAATGGTTTATTAAATCAGGACGACCGCAGGTCCGGCGGGGTCGCCTCATGCACAAGGGCCTTCACCGCCTCGTCCAGCGGCAGGATATCCTGCGCCTTGCCACCAAGACGGCGCAGGGCGACGGTGTGGTCCTCCGCCTCCTTGCGACCCACCACCAGGATGACAGGCACGCGGGCCAGGCTGTGTTCACGAATCTTGGCGTTGATCTTCTCGTTGCGCACATCGGCCTCCACCACGAGGCCGGCCGCCTGCAACTTCTCCACCACCTCGCGGGCATAGGGTTCGGCGTCCGTCACGATGGAGGCGACGACAACCTGCACCGGGGCCAGCCACATCGGGAATCGTCCCGCATGCTGTTCGATCAGGATGCCAAGGAACCGCTCGAACGACCCAAGGATCGCACGATGCAGCATCACCGGGCGATGACGCGCGCTGTCTTCACCGACATAGGACGCATCAAGCCGTTCGGGCAGCACGTAATCGACCTGCAGCGTCCCGCACTGCCAGTCGCGGCCGATGGCGTCACGCAGCACGAATTCCAGCTTCGGGCCATAGAACGCGCCTTCGCCGGGATTGTGCTCATATTCGACGCCCGCCATGTCGCAGGCGACCTTCAGCGCGTTTTCCGCGCGGTCCCATGTCGCATCGTCACCGGAACGCTGTTCGGGGCGATCGGCAAATTTGACGCGGAAATGCTCGAACCCGAGGTCCTTGTACACGGCGGAGAGCATGCGCACGAAGCGCGCGGTCTCGTCCGCGATCTGGTCCTCGGTGCAGAAGATGTGCGCGTCATCCTGCGTGAAGCCACGCACGCGCATGATCCCATGCAGCGCGCCGGAAGGTTCATAGCGGTGGCACGCGCCGAATTCCGCCATGCGCAACGGCAGTTCGCGATAGGAGCGCAGTCCGTGGCGGAAGATCTGCACATGGCACGGGCAGTTCATCGGCTTGAGCGCGAGGGTCTTGTCCTCGTCCTCCACCGTGGCGATGAACATGTGCTCGCGATACTTGTCCCAGTGGCCCGAGGCCTCCCACAGGCCGCGATCGACCAGTTGCGGCGTGCGGACTTCCTGATACCCGTTACGGTTCTGCGCGCGACGCATGTAATCCTGCAGCACCGAATACAGCCGCCAGCCCTTGGGGTGCCAGAAGATCTGGCCCACGGCCTCCTCCTGGATATGGAACAGGTCCATCTCGCGGCCGATGCGGCGATGGTCGCGCCGTTCGGCCTCCTCAAGCTGATGGAGGTGCGCGTCGAGTTCCTTCTGGTCACGCCATGCGGTGCCATAGATGCGCGTCAGCATGGGGTTGCGGTGATCGCCACGCCAGTACGCGCCCGCCACCTTCATCAGGCGGAACGCCTTGCCGATGTCGCCCGTGCTGCGCAGGTGCGGCCCACGGCACAGGTCCAGCCATTCGCCCTGCCGGTAGATGGAGATCTCCTCGTCCTCGGGCAGGTCGCGGATCAGTTCGGCCTTGAAACGCTCGCCCCGGTCCTCGAAGAAACGGATCGCCTCCTCACGCGGCCAGGTTTCGCGCGTGAACGGCGTGTTGGCGTCGATCAGTTCGCGCATGCGCGCTTCGATGCGGGGGAAGTCTTCCGGCGTGAACGGCTCATTGCGATAGAAATCGTAATAGAAGCCATTTTCGATCGACGGGCCGATGGTCACCTGCGTTCCCGGCCACAGCGACTGTACCGCCTCCGCCAGCACATGGGCGGCGTCATGGCGGATCATCTCCAGCGACTCGGTATCCTTGCGGGTGATGAAACGGACATGCGCGTCGTGGTCGATCTCGCGGCCGATATCCATCAGGCGGCCGTCCACTTCCATCGCAAGGGCCGCACGCGCGAGGCCCGCGCCAATGGACTGCGCCACCGTAGTGCCCGTCACCGCCCCGTCAAAGCGGCGTACGGATCCGTCAGGCAGGGTGATGGCAGGCATGTTCTGGTGCTCCGATAAGAATATGTCACGCTGTAATGGCGTCAGCCGAGCGCGGCTGCAACCCTGTCAATGTGCAATGTGGCCAGATCGTGCGCCCACAATGTCCTGACCTGCCCCGGCGTACGGCCCAGCGGCGCGCTGAGCGCGGGGTTGCCCGCGCGCGAAAACAGCACGACACACGGCGTTCCCATCACGGCGGCCAGGTGCATGGGCCCGGTATCATTGCCCACCGCGGCAGTGGCCCGCGCCGCCACCCCCCCAAGGTCAAGCAGCGAGGTCCGTCCCGTCAGGTCCAGCGTCGCATCGCACGCGGCCGTAATGGTGGCGGCCAGCGGCGCATCGGCCTGCGTGCCGATGACGACCGGCCGCAACCCGCGCGCCCACAACCGCACGGCAAGCCCCGCGAAACGTTCCACGGGCCAGCGCTTGACCGGATGCGCCGCCGACGTCCCCGGCACCAGCAGCACATATGGCCCCGGCAGGCACGGGCCATATCCCGCCAGCCATGAGATGTCGGCATCCGGCACCTCCGCAATGCCCGCGCGGCGCAACTGGTCACGCTGGCGCGCGCGGTTGTGCATGGCCTTGCGCTGCGGGTTGTCATGACGGAGCAGCGCCCCACGGGCGATGCCCGACCATGCGCGATGGCCCGACAGGTGGAAATAGCGCGTGGTGCGGCCGGATGTCTGGAGGTCGTAGATGAAATCATACTGCCGCAGCAGCGTGCGCATCGCCATGACCGCACGCAGGTTGCGCCATGATGCGCGCATATCGACGCGCACGTCGTCGAACCATGGCGATGCGCGGGCGAGTTCGACAAAGGGCGGCGTCGTCAGCAGCGTCACGCTGTCATTGCGATGATGTTCACGAATGGCCGCAAAGGGGGCAAAGGACTGAACGAAGTCCCCCAGGGCGCCCAGACGGATCACAAGGATACGCCGCATACACAACCTTTCGCACCGGGATTGAAACAACCCGTTGATAGAGGGATGAAAGTTTCCGGGTATCGCCTTTTTTCAAAAAGGCGATGTTTGCTGAAGCGGTTCAGGGCGCCGCCGGGTCGGCCTCCAGCAGGGAAAGGTCCTGCCGGGCGAGGTCCGCCTCATGCGAATCGGGGGCCAGCGCGATCACCTGCTGCCAGTCGGCGCGGGCTTCCTCCATCTTTCCCTGGCGTTCATGCAGGATGCCGCATTCCAGTTCGGCGGCCACGTTATGCGGGGCCTGCTGCAATGCGGCGGTGATGTCCGTCGCGGCAAGGTCGATCTGGCCCAGTTCGCGGTTGGCGGCGGCGCGCGTCACCAGCGCATCCACCCGCAGCGTGGCATCGTCAGGCAGCGGCGTCAGGTCGGATATCGCCTGCTGCGCCATGCCCATATCCACGGAAATCCGCGCATGGATCACCCGCAGCGTCATGTCGTGCGGATCAAGCCACAGCCCGTATGTCGCACTGTCGAGCGCCTGGCGCGGGCTGTCATTGGCCTGCCACGCCCGCGCGGCTTCCTCGGCCACATGGGCGCGACGGCGCAGGGACTCGGGCGTGTCATGGCGCGCGTCCTCCGCCCCGCCCGGCGCACTGGCGGATGCACTGGCGGGCGCATCGGCGGCCTGTGACGGGGCGTGGGCGGCGTCGCCATGCGGCCAGTGCGTGATATGCGACAGGCGATCAAGGGTGGCCGCCGCATCGCCCACGTCACCAAGCGCCATTTCCGCCAGCGCCCCGCAATATTCGGCCTCCGCCCCGCCGCCATGCTCCTGCCAGTCGTCGGCATAATCACGGGTGCCATCGGGATCATCGGACAGGTGCGACTGGCACATGGCGAAGGAAAATTCCTGCCCTGTCCCCGCCCTGCCGCCGGCCTGCGACGCGCCCCCCGCACGGGCGGACGGGCCGCCGGACCGGGGGGCATGGGGCGTGCCCGTCGCACCGGCGGCATCGGCCCCCACGACCGTGGCGCGCGCGCTGCCGCCCGCCGACTCCAGCGCCATGACCATCATCCCCACCTGCATGGCACGCATGCACAACATCCGCCAACGGAGCGTACCGGCCCCGCATGGGGCGCGACGCGGCGCGGGACTCCGCAGGCGGGCGGGCGGAAACATGCATGTGAAAACTATCATAATGGTTCCTTAGTCGCCCCACGCTCCGCCAAGGTCAATTGCCTCGACACCACGATACGCCCCGGTGTTGCAACAGACGGTGCAGAACTATCTCTTACGTGATACACATTCCGAAATGGAATTCGCGACCACACGCCCCGTCATTCTCCAGGTCCTGCCCGCGCTTGAATCGGGCGGCATCGAACAGGGCACCATCGAAATGGCCGCGGCCATCACGCAGGCGGGGGGCACGGCCCTGGTCGCCAGCGCGGGCGGGCGGCTGATCCCGCGCCTGCGCTATGTCGGGGCGACGCCCGTCCATCTGGACCTGCGGCCGAAAAACCCGATTTCCATCCTGCGCAATGCCCTGCGCCTGGGGCAGATCATCCGCGAACATTCCGTCAGCCTCGTGCATGCGCGTTCACGCGCGCCGGCATGGGCCGCCGCCTCCGCCTGCCGGCGCACGGGCGTGCCGCTGGTGACGACGTGGCATGGCGTCTATGGCAACAACATCCCCGGCAAGCGCCGCTACAACGCCGTCATGGCGTCGGGGCAGCGCGTCATCGCCGTCAGCGAATACATCGCGCAGCGCCTGCGCACGGAATACAGGGTGGGCGACGACCGCCTGCGGCTGATCCCGCGCGGGGCGGACATCACGCGTTTCGACCCGTACGGCGTGCGCGGCAACCGGGTGCAGAACCTGCTGGACCAGTGGGACCTGCCCGAACATGCCGCCATCATCGTGCTGCCGGGCCGGATCACGCCGTGGAAGGGGCAGATGCTGCTGCTCGACGCGCTGGCGCAGATGGAGCGCACCGGCGGGTGCGGGCGCGACTGGATCTGCGTCTTCGTCGGCGATGCGAAGGAGCGTGACAAACATACGCAGGCCCTCGTGGACAGGACGCGCAGGGAGGGACTGCGTGAACGGGTGCGCTTTACCGGACACTGCGCCGACATGCCGGCGGTGATGATGCTGGCGGATGTCGTGGTCGTGCCCTCGCTTCGGCCCGAACCCTTTGGCCGCGTGGTGGTGGAGGCACAGGCCATGGGCCGCCCCGTCGTGGTGGCCGCCCATGGCGCGGCGCTGGAAACGGTGGAGGACGGGGTCACCGGCTTCACCTTCCCGCCCGGCGACGTCACCGCACTGGCGGAGGCGGTGCGCACCGCGCTGTGCATGACGCCGGAACAGCGCGCGCTGATGGCGACCCACGCGCGCGAGAATGTCATGGCGCATTACACCAGCCACGGCATGCAGTACGCGACCCTGTCGGTCTATGACGAACTGCTGCATACCCACATGGCGGAGACGTTCCTGTACAATACCGGCCTGGTCGCAGCCGATCATGAACTGGAGCAGCAGCAGGCGTCCTGACAGGCCCCGGCATGGATGTAACGGCGCGTCCGCGCGCAGTCTGGCACGCCTGGGCGCATGCGGCATTGATCTGCCGCACCGCCTGCGGGCATGGGGCCGCAGCCTCCCCCGCACGACATATGGCGTATGCGCTGAGGGGATTTACAACGCGCAAGGCGATTGAAATTCTTGTGCAAGGACTTCATGGATACGCCATGCAACCGGATGACGTAAGATCCGCAGATCATAACAAACAGGAATTTCGGGGCCTCAACATGAGCGATACACTTTCTGTCCAGACGGAGGCCCCGGCGCGGGACCGGACCACCACCACGACACCGGCGGAACCCGCCGTGCATGCAGCACCCGGCACCGACCTGCGCACCGTCGATGCGGATCCCGATTTCTGGTATCCCGTCGCGTGGTCGTCGCAGGTGCGCAAGGGCAAGACGTTCGGCGTGCGTTACGCGGGCGTGCCCATCGCGCTGGTCCGGCCGGAGGAAGGCAGCGTCTTTGCGCTGTATGACCGCTGCCCCCACCGTCAGGTGCCGCTGAGCAAGGGGACCGTCAACGGGCAGACCGTGCGCTGCTGCTACCATGGCTGGGCCTTCGGGCGTTCGGGCCGCTGCATCGACGTGCCGTATCTGGGCAAGGGCAAGCTGCCCAACGGCGTGCGCACCTATCCCTGCCGGGAGGCCGGCGGCCTTGTCTTCATTTTCCCCGGTGACCCGGCAAAGGCCGACACCGTGCCCTTCCCCAAGCTGGGCAGCGTGGACAACCCCGCCTACAAGACCAAGAATTTCAGCCCGCGCGTCGGCTGCCACTACACGTTCATGCATGAAAACCTGATGGACATGAACCATCAGTTCCTGCACCGCCGCCAGATGGGCCAGATCAAGGCCCGCTTCCTGGGGCAGGACAAGGGCGAGAACTTCATCGAGGCGCGCTACAGCTTCATGCGCAGCGCGGGGCAGCAGCCCCTGGCCGAACGCCTGATCTTTGGCAAGCACAAGGACCTCAACGGCGCGGAACAGCCGGTCGAGGAGGTCGTGACCATCCGCACGACCTACCCGTACCAGACGCTGCAGATCCGCGACAAGGACGGCGACCTGATCATGGACCTGTGGACTTCCTATGTCCCGGTGGACAAGGAACAGCGCGTGACGCAGTCCTTTGGCCTGCTGTCTGTGCTGCGCCCGCAGACGCCGCTGCTGATCGACCTGATCTGGCCCGCGCTGGGCTGGTTCACCAACCGCATCTTCCTTGAGGACAAGGATATCGTGGAACTGGAACAGCAGGCGTGGAACGAACAGGGCGGCGACCGCAACGTGGAGATCTTCCCCGTGGTCAAGGCGCTGCGTGAACTGCTGACGCGCTGTGGCGTGCCGGCTGGCAAGGGCATGCCCGAGACGACCAATCCCGACACCACGACCACGACGCCCCCGGTCGCCACCGGCGTGGCCTGACACCCGGATCAACGCGACGCCGCACATTCCCGCCCCGCCGCACCGGTCCCCCATGGCCGGCATGGCGGGGCGGTCCTGACATTGGGCCATCCCCGCATGACAGACGAGACCCCGCCCCCCGGCCGGGCGAAAGCCGAAAGCGCACGTGCCGAGGCCGCCCGCCTTGCCCGCCAGCAGCGCGAGGCGCAGGCCCTGCGCGACAACCTGCGCCGCCGCAAGCAGCAGAGCCGCGCCCGCACCGCGCCGGATGCCGCCGCCACGCCCGACGTCCTGCCCGACGCCCCGACGGCCACGCCGTCGCCACGGGACGACGCGCCCTCCACATAAAGCCGTTACGCCTGCGCATAACACGATTGCGCGACTCGGCCGCCTTCGGTAGTGGTCGCTGCTCGCCCCGCGGCGGGACGGCCCCGCCACGACGCACGAAGAAAGGGACCTCATGCCAATAATGCCTGACACATGGATTCGCTGCATGGCCGTCGAATCCGGCATGATCGAACCCTTCGTCGAAAAACAGAACCGCGAGGGCGTGATCTCCTACGGCCTGTCCTCCTATGGCTATGACGCGCGCGTGGCGTCGGAATTCAAGATTTTCACCGACGTGGACAACGCGGTGGTGGACCCCAAGAACTTCGCCGAAAACAGCTTCGTCACCCGCCATGGCGCCTCCTGCACCATCCCGCCACACAGCTTCGTGCTGGCGCATACGGTGGAATATTTCCGCATCCCGCGCGACACGCTTGTCGTCTGCCTTGGCAAGTCCACCTATGCCCGGTGCGGCATCATCGTGAACGTGACGCCCCTGGAGCCGGAATGGGAAGGGCAGGTCACGATCGAAATCAGCAACACCACCCCCCTGCCCGCGCGCATCTATGCCAACGAAGGCATCTGCCAGTTCCTGTTCTTTCAGGGGGCATCGCCGTGCGAGGTCAGCTATGCCGACCGGGCGGGCAAATATATGGGACAGCGCGGCGTCGCCCCGCCACGGATGTAGGAGAGCAGGGCCATGGACCGTTTCATCATTCGCGGCGGACACCGCCTGCACGGCGACATCGTCATTGGCGGCGCCAAGAATTCCGCGCTCAAGCTGCTGGTCGCGGGACTGCTGACGTCGGAGACGCTGGTGCTGTCGAACGTGCCGCGCATCGCGGACATCCGCACCATGCGCACGCTGCTGCAGCAGCACGGCCTGACGGTGGAGGACGTGGACGGCACGGGGGCCGTCCTGTCGGTCGGCGGGCCGATCACCAATACGGAGGCACCGTACAACATCGTCTCCAAGATGCGGGCCTCGATCCTCGTGCTCGGGCCGCTGCTGGCACGCTGCGGGGAGGCGCGGGTGTCGCTGCCGGGGGGATGTGCGATCGGCACGCGCCCGGTGGACATGCACCTCAAGGGGCTGGAGGCGCTGGGCGCGCGCATCACGCTGGAGAACGGCTATATCAACGCCCAGGCGCCCGAGGGCCTGACAGGTGCGCGGATCATCCTGCCGTTTGCCTCGGTGGGGGCGACGGAAAACCTGCTGATGGCGTCGTGCCTGGCGAAGGGGCGCACCGAAATCGTCAACGCCGCGCGCGAACCCGAAATCGGTGACCTTGTCGCCTGCCTCAACGCCATGGGGGCACGCATCACCGGAGCCGGCAGCGGGACGCTGGTGATCGACGGCGTCGATGCCCTGCACGGGGCGGAATACCGTGTCATGCCCGATCGCATCGAATGCGGCACCTATGCCTGCGCCGCGGCGATCACGGGCGGGGACCTGCGCCTGATCGACGGGCGGGCCGAACACCTTGGCGCGGTGGTGCGCGCGCTGGAGGAAGCGGGCGCGGAAGTGTTCCAGGAGGAGGATGCGCTGCGGGTGCGGCGCACCGGCGCGCTGCGCGGCGTGGACATCATGACCGAACCCTATCCCGGCTTTCCCACCGACATGCAGGCGCAGTTCATGGCGCTGCTGTCGGTGGCCGAAGGGGCGTCGATGGTGACGGAGACGATCTTCGAAAACCGGTTCATGCATGTCCCCGAACTCAACCGCATGGGCGCGCGCATCAACGTGCACGGGTCGTCCGCGATCATCCGTGGCGTGCATTCCCTATCGGGCGCGCCGGTCATGGCGACCGACCTGCGGGCGTCATTCTCGCTCATCCTTGCAGGGCTTGCGGCACATGGGGAGACGATCCTGAGCCGCGTCTACCACCTTGACCGCGGATACGAGGCGGTGGAGCGCAAGCTTGCGCGCTGCGGGGCGCAGATCGAACGCGTTTCGGGCTGAAACCCCGCAAAAGACCGGCGCGACCGGCCGTGCAAAAGGGCTGTCGTGCGAAAAGCGCCCTTTCTGCATGGGGGCACAGTGTGGTATGCGCGCAGGCGACATGTTGCGCCTGTCACGCCTGTTGTGATGCGGTCCGGGCGCGTTTCCTCTTGTTCGGAGAATGCAGTGACCGTCCTGACCCCGGCCTCCAGTCTTGTCCCGGAAACGGACAGCCCGATGATCATCGCCCTGCCAAAGGGCCGCATCCTCAAGGCCGCGACACCGCTGCTGAAGGCGGCGGGCATCGTCCCCGGCCCCGATTTCACCGACGACCGCAGCCGCCTGCTGCGCTTTCCCACCAATGACCCGCAGATCGACGTGGTGCGCGTGCGCTCGTTCGATGTCGCGACATTCGTGGCCTTTGGCGGCGCGCAGGTGGGGCTGTGCGGGGCGGACGTGCTGATGGAATTCGACTACCCCGAAATCTATGCGCCGCTCGACCTTGGCATCGGGGGCTGCCGCATCTCCATCGCGCAGCCACGCGGCAGCACCCTGTCGGACGATCCGGAGCGCTGGTCGCAGGTGCGGGTTGCGACCAAATACCCCTCCATCACGCGGCGGCATTTCGCGGCGCAGGGGATCAACGCCGATATCGTGCACCTGCATGGGGCCATGGAACTTGCCCCCGTGCTGGGGCTGTCGCACCTGATCGTGGATCTTGTGGATACCGGATCCACCCTGCGGGTCAACGGGCTGGAGGAAGTGCGCACCATCGCCAATGTCACCAGCCGCCTGATCGTCAACCGCACGGCGTTCAAGACGCAGCCCGAACGTATCGGGGGCATCATCAACCGTTTCCGCCAGGCCCTTGCGTCCGGCACGACACAGACCGAGGGATAATGCCGCCCATGAACCGCCTTGATACCAGCAGCCCCGATTTCGACGCCGCCTTTACACGGCTGCTGGCCGAGCGCGACAGCGATACTGCGCGCGTCGATGGCCCCGTGACCGAAATCCTTGCCGCCGTGCGCCGCGATGGTGATGCCGCCCTATGCGCGTTCACCCACCGGTTCGACCGCATGGACATAACCCCCGATCGCCTGCGGATCACGGATGCGGAAATCGACGCCGCCTGCGCCGAGGTCTCCCTGACGCTGCATGCGGCGCTGGATGTTGCGGCCACGCGCATCGAATCCTTCCACCGCGCGCAGATGCCCGGCGACCTGCGCTATGTCGATGCGCAGGGGGTCACGCTGGGCATGCGCTGGACGCCGCTTGATGCGGTGGGGCTGTATGTGCCGGGGGGGACGGCGGCCTATCCGTCCTCCGTCCTGATGAATGCGCTGCCGGCGCGGGTGGCGGGCGTGCAGCGCCTGGCGATGTGCGTGCCGACGCCCGATGGCGTGCTCAACCCGCTGGTGCTGGCCGCCGCCCGCCGCGCCGGCGTGACCGAGATCTATCGCGTGGGCGGCGCGCAGGCGGTCGGCGCGCTGGCCTATGGCACCGACACCATCGCGCCGGTCGATCGCGTGGTCGGCCCGGGCAATGCCTATGTCGCCGAAGCGAAGCGGCAGGTGTTCGGCCGCGTGGGAATCGACAGCATCGCCGGCCCCTCCGAAATCGTGGTCGTCGCGGCCGACGCCAACGACCCGCGTGCCCTGGCGCTGGACCTGCTGGCGCAGGCGGAACATGACCCGATGGCGCAGGCGGTGCTGATCACGCCCGACGCCACGCTGGCGCAGGCGGTGCAGGACGCGGTGGAGGTCGAACTGAAGACCCTGCCGCGCGCGCAGATCGCCCGGACAAGCTGGGACGCGCATGGGGCGATCATCACCGTGCGCAACCTTGACGAGGCCGTGGACCTGGTCAACCGCATCGCGCCCGAACATCTGGAACTGGTGATGGACAACCCGCAGCCTGTATTCGACAAGGTGCGGCACGCGGGCGCGATCTTCCTCGGCCGCTACTGCCCCGAGGCGATCGGCGATTATGTCGGCGGCCCGAACCATGTCCTGCCGACCAGTTCCACCGCGCGCTTTGCGTCGGGGCTTTCGGTGTTCGACTTCCTCAAGCGCACGACCTTCATCGACGCCAAGGCGGAGTCCCTGCGTGAAATCGGGCCGGCCGCCGTGGCGCTGGCGCGGGCCGAAGGGCTGGATGCCCACGCCATGAGCGTGTCCGTCCGGCTGGATGATCTGGCACGCGGGTCGGGTAAAGCTTGACCGTGGGGGAACAATCCCCACATATCCACCCTTGTATTCCTGTCGGCGCGATGCGGAAATTTCTTCCGCGTCGTGCGTGGCCTTTTTTTCACCCCACCCAACCAATATGATTGAAGGATAAGATGTCCAAGGAAGACATGATCGAATTCAGCGGCACGGTGACCGAGCTGCTTCCCAACGCGATGTTCCGCGTCAAGCTGGATAACGAACACATGATCCTGGCGCACACCAGCGGCAAGATGCGCAAGAACCGCATCCGCGTGCTGGCGGGTGACCGCGTGAATGTGGAAATGACCCCCTATGACCTGAGCAAGGGTCGCATCACGTTCCGCTTCAAATAAGACGGATCGTCCGATCATGACCCGGACACCCGGTTCCTCCGTCACGGGAACGGGCGCGCAGCTTGTTCTTGCCTCTGCCTCGCCCCGGCGTCTTGATCTCCTGCGACAGGTGGGCGTGCATCCCGATCAGGTCATCGCCGCCGATATTGATGAAAACCCCCTGCCGGGGGAACTGCCGCGTTCCTATGCCCTGCGCATGGCCGATGAGAAGGCGCGCGCCGTTGCCGCCACCCTCGACATCCCGGCACTGGTGATCGGGGCCGATACCGTGGTCGCCGCCGGCCGCCGCATCCTGCCCAAGGCGGAGGACGAGGCATGCGCACGCGCCTGCCTGTCGCTTCTGTCGGGGCGGCGCCATACGGTGCTGACCGCCGTGACGCTGTACCCGAGTGCCGCGTGGACAAAGGGCCGTTCCAGCACGCGCATCGTCTCCAGCACTGTGGCATTTTCACGCATGACACCGCCGCAGGTCGATGCCCTGATCGCGGCGGGTGACTGGCGCGGGAAGGCCGGCGGTTATGCCATCCAGGGACATGCGGCGGCATTCGTGCGTTTCCTGTCCGGCAGCTATTCCGGTGTGGTCGGCCTGCCCCTGTTCGAGGTCGCGCAGATGCTGCGCGGGCAGGACGGGGACTGGATTGCGTGAGCGTGCTGATTCGCGTGGCCAGTGGCCCGGGGGAATTGCGCGTCGCGCTGACGGATGGCGAACGGCTGCTGGATTATGCGCTGTGGCGGCCTGACCTGCCCGATGGGGTGGGCGACCTGTATCGCGGCCGCGTCAGCGCCCATGTCCCCGCACTGGGCGGCACCTTCATCGACCTTACCGACGGGCAGACGGGCTTCCTGCCGGATTCCGAGGGCTGTGGCGCCATGACGCAGGGCACCGCCCTGATGGTGCGCGTCAGTCGCAGCGCGCAGGGCGGCAAGGGTGTCAGGCTGAGCCTGCGCGGCATTGCCGAACCGCGCACTGACGGCCCGCCCGCGCTGCTGTCGCGTGGTCCCGGCCCGGTGGAGCGCATGGCCGCGCAATGGCCCGACGCCCCCATCGTCATTGACGACCCGGCCGTGGGCGCGCGCCTGCCACAGGCGCTGCATGCCCGGATCGAGCGACAGCCCATGGCGTTCGACGCGGATACGGAAATGATGGCCGAATCCCTGTCCGATCCCACCGTTGCCCTGCCCGGCGGCATGTCGGCGACGATCACCCCCACCCCGGCCCTTGTCGCCATCGACATGGATGGCGGGCACACCAGCATGGACCGCAGGCCCAAGCAGACGGCGCAGTTCGCGGCAAACCGCGCGGCGCTGCCGGATCTTCTGCATCAGTTGCGGCTGCGCAACCTGTCGGGGGCCATTGTCGTGGATGCCGCCGGCCTTGCGGTGCGCAAGCGCCGGGCGCTTGCCGAACCGATCGAACAGGCGCTGTCCACCGACCCGCTGCGTCCGCGCTTTCTGGGGATCAGTGCGCTGGGACTGGCGGAAATCGTGCGCCCGCGCATCCATCCCCCCCTGCATGAACTTCTGGACAGCGTGACGGGCCGCCTGCTGCGTTCCCTGCGCCAGCAGATGCGGTCCTGCCGGGGACAGCAGGTGCCAACGCCGGTCACATTGCATGCCGGATGTGATATCGTGCGCCTGATGCGGACCTTTCCCGCATGGGCGGAGGATTTCACGCGCCTGACGGGATGCCCCTTACGCATCGTCATCGCCCCCGACCTGCCACCTGCCGGATGGAGGTACGACCATGACTGAACCCAAGACCGCTGCCCCCTGCCCTGTCTGCGGCAGACCGATGGTGCAGGCCTATCGCCCGTTCTGTTCGCGCCGCTGCGCGGATATCGACCTTGGCCGCTGGTTCACGGGGCAATATCGCGTGCCTGCCGATAATGATTTCAACGATATGGATGAAAATCACACAAGACGGGTTGATCCCGACGAAGAGGTAGGGTAAAGCCTGCACATCGTCAGGGCGGTTCATCCCGCCCCGGCCTGCCGGACGACGGCTCCGGTGCCCAAGTAGCTCAGTTGGTAGAGCATGCGACTGAAAATCGCAGTGTCGGTGGTTCGATCCCGCCCTTGGGCACCATTTCATTCCCTGAAAATATGAAATGCCGTGCAGCCATATGGGACAGTCCTCCCATAATGTCCTGACAGAATCATTTAAAAGTTTTTGGTGAAGCTTTTTTCCAAAAAGCTTCAGAAGACGCCGCCTTTTTGCAAAAAGCCGGCACCCAAAAAACCTTTATCTTTCCATCCTAGCGGAAATCCGCCCTGTATTTCTGCACCGCCGCCTGGGCGCAGGCTTCGTCCTTTTCCCCGCCCGGCGCGCCAGAAACCCCGATACCGCCCAGCACGCTGTTATCCGACACCCTGCGCAGCGTGACACCACCCGGCACGAACAGTACTTCGGGAATGGTGTTGAGCGCCCCGTTCGCCGGTCCCGTCACCTTTGCCGCGATCAGTTCGCTGGTGGTGTTCAGGTTGAACGCAAGCCCGTAGGAATAGGCCGTATAGGCCTTGCGGTAGGAGACCGACAGCGATTGCAGCGGCACGCTGTCCCCCTTGATGACAGCCTGCTGGTGGCCGGTCGTATCGACCACGGTGGCGGTCACGGAATATCCCTGCGCCGCACAGGCGCGCACGGCCTCGATCGCAAGCTGTCCGGCCATGGACCAGTCAAGCTTCTGCATGGTGACGATATGTCCCGCATGCCCGCCCGGGGATTGCGCAACCGCCGCATGCACCGCCGGAAACGCCATGAAGGCCCCAAGGACCATACCCCGCGCAATCCACCCGCATGACTGTTCCATCCGGTCATCCATTTCCTGCTGCACATATGCCGCCATCATGTCGGAGCATATGTCCGCCCCACAACCACAAAGGTGGCCACGCACATAATAGTGCGCCCCACCGCCATACCACCGGCCCCTCACACAAAACGCCATGCCGCGCCAGCACCGCCCGTCATCCGGGCAGGGGCCGCGCAACATGGCGCATCATCCGGTTCCATCCCGCCGCGAGGGGACGGGCCTGTAGGGTTCAGGCCGCGCGGGCGCGCACCCACTCCGCGACCCCTTCGGGCGGCATCGGGCGGGCGAACAGGTAGCCCTGCATGACGTCGCATTTCAGGCTCGTGAGCATGTCACGCTGCTGCTCGGTCTCCACGCCTTCGGTCACGACCGTCATGCCAAGGCGCGAACCGATGCCGATGACCGCCGTCGTCACCGCCTGGGCGTTCGCATCATGGTCGAGGTTCATGATGAAGCTGCGGTCGATCTTGATCTCGCTCAGCGGCAGGCGCGTCAGGCGCGACAGCGAGGAATAGCCCGTGCCGAAATCATCCATCGACAGGCCGATGCCAAGGTTGCGGATCGCCTGCAGCACGGCCATCGTCTCGTCATTTTCCTCCATCATGACGCTTTCGGTGATCTCCACCGTCAGGCGCTCCGCCGGGAGGCCATGGTCACGCAGGAGGCTGGACAGGTATTCCGGCAGCAGGCGGTCGCGGAAATGCCCGGCCGACAGGTTGACCGCCATGGTGGGAACATGCACGCCGTCGCGATCCCACATCGTCATCTGGCGCACGGCCTTTTCCAGCGACCATTTGCCGATCGCCTCGATCTGGCCCGTTTCCTCCGCCACCGCGATGAAACGGGAGGGATAGATGTTGCCCAGCGTGGGATGGTTCCAGCGCGACAGCGCCTCCACCCCGTAGATCATGCCCGTGCTGGATTCCACCTGTGGCTGGTAATGCAGCGTCAGCAGGCCATCGGCAATGGATTCACGCAGCGCAAGCCCCAGCACAAGGCGGTCCTGCGCGGCCTTGTTATCCTCGCTGGAGGCGACGCGGAATGTGCCCGGCCCCTGCTTCTTCGCGTTGCGCATCGCCTGCTCGGCATAGCTGAGGAGCGATTCCCCGTCCGGCCCATGCTCCGGATACTGGCTGATGCCGATCCCCACGGTCCCGACGATCTGGTTGCCCGCGATCTCGATGGGTTCGCGCATGCAGTCCATGATCTTGCGCGCGAAATCGGCCACCGTGTCATCGGTGACATTGGGCACGATGATGATGAACTCGTTCGCGCCGGAACGGCTGAGGATGTAATTGCTGCGCGACAGCCGCCTGAGGCGTTCCGCCACGGCCTTGAGGAACCCGTCGCCATGCACATGGCCCAGCGCGTCGTTGATGTCGCGGAAACGGTCAATGTCGATCATGTACACCGCAAAGCGGGATTCATTGGGCGACGTGATCATCGTCCTGAGCATCCGGTGGGCAACCGAACGGTTCAGGAAGCCGGTCACCGGATCATAGTTCGACAGTTGCGAGATATGCTGCCGGGCCTCGTGCTGTTCGATCACCAGCCCGCAGAACGGCACGCACCCTTCGACGATCTTCTGCGGCCAGTTGCTCAGCTTGTGCTGGTTGCGCGAATACAGCGCGAAGATGCCAAGCGAACGGCCCTTGCGGTTCTTGATCGCCAGCGCCCAGCATGAATGCAGCCCCAGCGACGCCCCAAGGGCGAGGTAGCTGTCCCACACGATGGTCGTGGCCTCCGTCGGGTCGGAATCCAGCGCGTTCAGGTCGGCCTGCGTCAGGGTCAGCCGTTCCAGCGCCAGCGCGAAACGCCGCGGCAGGCCGGGACCGGAGAGGATCTGCAGGCGGTTTTCATCATCAAGGAGGATCAGCACCGCGATCGTGTTGGGGACGAAGCCCTCGACCTCCTGGCAGATCATGTCCGCCACGTCCTGGATCATGGCATCGCCCGACAGGGCGTGAAAGACGCTGTTCTGCAGGTCGAGCAGACGCTTGCGATGCCCTTCCTCCGTCACGCCCTTCATGAACGCCATGTAGTAGCGCTTTTTCTCCGGCCCGATCAGCGCGGTCGAAATCGACATCTCGCCGGAGATGTAGTCCCCGGCCTTGCTTTCGAACGTGACCTCACGCGATGTACCGACGATCTTGTTGATGCCTGTCCTGCGGTTGGCGTCAATATAGCTGTCATGTTCCTGGCGATAGATACTGGGCACAAGGCAGCTTACATTCCGGCCCAGCACTTCTTCCTTGGAATAGCCCCACAGGTGTTCCGCTGCTGTATTGAAGAAGACGACGATGTTCCTGTCATCAATGATAACGACACCATCCGAGGCCTGTTCCAGCAGGTCGAGACCAATATGGGAGTCCATCGGCAGCAGGGAAGACGCGGTTTTTGTATCGATCTCATTCATGGGGTCATGGGTCCACAGTCATCAACAGATCAGGAAATAACGGCACGCCGGACATCGGGACCTGACATGACACCCCTGCGGGAGGGGCCGTCGCTGCAATGGGGGCAGGTTTGCCGGATGCCGAAACGTTATTTCAGGAGAATTCAAGAATACCGCGTCGCCCCTTAAACCGGGATGGCGATATTCAGAATATTCATATCATTTTATTGTATGCTACCTTCATACATTTCTAAAAATGAAGTATACATGAAAATACAAGGTCATGGGATACCTGTTTTGTGTTTCACGATTTATTAATGAAATCGCGAGAGTGTTGCAAGGGTAAAGATACATATCTGATGCAATTAATTTGGCCGGACAGTGTTCCCGGCCATGGGCATCAGGCAGGATGTTTTTATATTTTCCACTTTTATATCAACAACATACAAACATACTCGGTTGATTGTAACGGACAGTAACCGTTGCGTCTGATTTCCAAAAAGATAATTTCAGTTTTTGTTTAAATTGCGACTTCTGCGCCCTGCTTTGCCCATATTTTGTACAGTTTGGAACAGTTCCTGTCGTATCTTCAGGGCGGGCCAGCAATGTATAAGAATAATATCCTATACATTCATCAGTATTTCTACTTTACTTGTGTTTTTAGTAGGAATAAAATCCTGCGCATGGCAGGGATGCGGTTCAGCCCGGACATCATGTTCCGTCATGAGGGGCAGCCATGACGGAACATGTCATTAAAAATACGTAATCTTTCAGCCCGCCTGCCTGCGCGGTGGCATCATGCGCTGCAGAACCCCGTCATGGCAGATGACGGCATGGTATATGGCGGCCATCGCATGAAACGCCGCGACCACGATCAGGCCCCATGCCAGCCAGTGATGGCACTGCCCGAAAACCCGCTGCACGCCGACACCCATATCGGCAAAGGGGGAGTTGATCGGCACGCCGAACGCCACGACCGGCCGCCCGCGCGACCAGCGGAGCATGTAGCCCAGCACGATTTCCGCGCCCAGCATGACATACAGCAGCCAGTGGACCATCCGCGCCACATGGTCGAGCGGCGTGCGCATGGGGAAACGGATGGCCCGCCCGCCCGTCACGGCCCAGACGATACGGGTCAGGAAGGTCGCGGCCAGCAGCACCCCGACCGAGGTGTGCGTCATGATCATGCCCACCCGCACCACGGTGCCACGCGGCATGAAGCCCCATGTCTCACCAAACGCGAACTGCACCAGCACCATCACTGCCGTCAGCCAGTGCAGCCATCGTGTCTCCACACTGTAGCGGACGGGAAGCGGCCCCCCGGATGGGGGCACAGGGGATACGGGCATGCGGACCTCAGTTCATTCCGGGCGCTGCGGAACTGTCCACGCCACCGACGTTCATGTTGCTGAATGTCCCGCCATCGGGCGACCCCATGCCGGGCACCGCCTCGCTGGACCCGCCGGGGATCGTGCTCTGCGACTGGATGCCGCCGCCATCACCATACCGGTCGGACGGCATGATGCCATCGCCCGTGCCCATCCCGGCCTCGGGTGAATTATACTGCGATGTGGAGCCGGCGTCCGGTCCGTAATTGTCAAGGCGGCTGTCACCGCTATATCCACCGCCATACTGGCTGCCGCCATAGGTCGCGCCCCCTGCGGGCGGACGCGCCTGCGCCATGTCCACCGCGCCCGCCATTCCCGCAACCAGCAGGCCCGCCGTCAGCAGCCGCCACCGTGGGGTCTTTTCATATCCGGCCATCTTCATCCTCCGCTCATCATTCCAGCATGTCATCCTGTCACGCGCCCACGCTTGCGGCCATGCGCGACAGGTCCGTCCGTCAAGGAGGCACGATAGCGCCGTCAGGTGTTAATATCCAACAACTCCCCCATGACGGGATGGCACATATGCGTGCCCTGCCGGGGGCGTACGGACATGGATGAACTCCACCGCCCGATGCCCCGCCGGCCTGGCGCAGGCGCGTGGCGGCCCCTGTAATTCCACGATTTGCAGCCGCCGCCCGGGACGATGCGCATGGCATGCGCCACCTTTGCGCCCCACGCGCCCCGCAGCAGACGCGACCGAGCCATACCGTGACCGGACGGCTGCCGCCGGGGCCGGTTGCACCGCCGGGGCAGGAAGCGCACAGTCAGGCTGCCGTCTTCAGGCAGGATATCGCACGCAAGCGGAGATCACCGATGACCACCCTGTCCACCCTCCCCCTGACCCAGATGAAGGTCGTACCCGACCTGCTCGCCGCACCGGTGGGGACGGTCCTCCTCGCCTCGGAAATATCGCGTGACGAACCCAAGATCGTCATTCGCAGCCGCCTCGTCTCGGCCGAAGGCACGAAACCCGGGCTGATCCTGATGACCCCGGAAATGAAAGGATATTTCGCCCCGGACGAATTCTGCACCGAATTCGTGCGCAGCGCGCTCGACGTGACCGAGGTGATGCCCGCCATCCTGACCAGGATCCTGCCCGGCTTCCGCTACAAGTTCGATGCGGTGGTGCGCGGTGACGTGTGGCACCTGCAGGATGAAAAGGGACAGGATTTCGCGGGCCTTGCCATCGGTTCGGACGAGGAGGAGAGCAAGGTGTTCGGCTATGCCCGGATTACCGATGGCCGCATCGGTGACATCATCCCGGCAAAGCGCCTTGCCTATCTGGGGCAACTCGACTTCGCTGCCGCGCCGGCGAAGGTCACTGTGTAAGTGACTGTTAAAAAATAAACGTTTTCGGGGGCCGTCTTTTTTTTAAAAGGCGGCGTCTTTTGAAGCTTTTTGAAAAAAGCTTCACCAAAAACTTCTTTAAGTTATTCAGATAGTTATATAGCCCAACGAAAACGGCCCCGCCCCCGGCCTTTGATGGCAGGAGACGGGGCCGCGTCAGGCACGCATCATCCGGGGAGATCAGGAGATGGCCTGCTTCCCCTCCAGCTTGCGCGATTCAGGCGTGCGCGGCAGGAAAAAGCGCAGGAAACGTGCAAGGTTCGGCGCCAGCTTCGGCCGCAGCAGGCGCGGGTCATAGCCCGAGAAGCGGCGTTCGTTTTCATTGAGGCACAGGTCAAGGAAATCACGCAGCGGCATGTCGATGCTCGCCACTTCCTTGGTGCCGTTGACGGTGAAATTGTTGTCCTGTTCGTGGACATTGCCATCGGCATCCATCGTCTGCGCCATGCCGAGGCGTTCATAGACCAGGAACACCCACACCGCGAGGACACGGATCTCGAACCACGGGCGCTTCCACAGCGGCATCGTCGCGCGGTGCCATGCCAGCCAGTTCGCGAACAGCAGGATATGGCGGCATTCCTCCTGCATCACCGGCTCGAACGTCTCGACAAGTTCCGCCGGGAAGAAGCCCGAACGCTTCGCCACCTCGAACAGGCCGAAGGCAAAGAAACTGTCCACACATTCGGAAAAGCCGGTCACGAGGTAGGCCCACTCCACATCACGCGGTTCGTGGTAGGTCGGCTCCGACGCCAGCGGGATGCCATAGGCCTCCACCATCTTGGAGAGGACCTCCTTGTGGCGGTTTTCCTCCCACGCGTTGCGCGACAGGGCATCCTTCATGTCCGGGTCGTCAATCAGGCGGGCATAGGCCGCCATGCGCAGGCGGGCCTTGCCCTCGGTCTGCACCGCGATGTCCCAGATCGGCAGCGACGTAACCCGGCGCAGCGTCTCCGCATCCAGCTTGGGCCATTCGATGACGGACGGCTTGTAGGGGTTGAAGGTCTCGCGGAACATCTCCGCCACGGCGCGCTTGTGCTCCACCGAACCGGGCTTCAGCGGCCCGGGCACCGGACTCGACCAGTGACGCGCCGTGTAATCCGCCTTCGCCACGGCTTCAGGGGTAGCCGCGCCGGGGTCCTGCGCTTCGGGCAGGTTGGTATAGATGTCTGAAAGTGCGTTCATGTGTCAGCTCGCTGATCGAAACGGTAACGCGGGAATTCACCGATCGGCTGGCATCAAAAAAAACAGTCCGCCGCCATCGCGGCACATGGAACGGGTCGTGCCGACCGGGCAATGAACTGTTCTTCGTTGCACAAGGACGCTGAATTCCTGGCGGACCCTGTTATGCGCCCCATTGGGGCGACAGCAGCAGTATGGGGGCTGCCGCCATCGCCGCCCTTGTCATGGATCAATGAATGTCGGAGATCTTTTCGATCACGCGTGTGACGAGGCCATACTCGATCGCCTCCGGCGCGGACATCCAGTAGTTACGGTCGGTATCCTTGCAGATCTTCTCGTACGGCTGCCCGGTTTCGCGCGCGAACAGGCGGTTGAGGCGTTCGCGCATCTTGACGATCTCGCGCGCCTCGATGTCGATGTCCGTGGCGGGACCACGCACGCCGCCCATCGGCTGATGCAGCAGGAAGCGCGTGTTGGGCAGGCAGTAGCGCCGCTCCTTGTTTCCCGCCGCGTAAATCAGCGCACCCGCCGACGCCACCCATCCGGTGCCGATCATGTTGACCGGGGCCACCGAATCGACAAAGCGGATCATGTCATGGATCGTGTCGCCACTTTCCACATGCCCGCCGGGCGAATTGACATACACGTCAATCGGCCTGTCCGACGCACCGGCCAGCGCCAGCAGGCGGCCGGTGACATCACGAGCGATCTTGTCATTGATCGGCCCGAACACCAGCACCTTGCGCTGGTCGAACAGGCGGCTTTCAAGTTCGCTGATGGGCGAGGAGAGCGTGCGGTTACGATCGGGTTCCTCGGTCTCCGGGCCTTGGGGTTCGGGGATGTCGGGATCGCGCGGATCCTCGTCATCCATGCGGACGCGATCTTTCGGCTGCATGCCGTTCATTGGGCTCTCCCTCTTTTCCGGGGCTGGCATAGTCATCCCCCTATCCTGCGCTGCCTTGGCCGTGGTGCCAAGCCCTGTCAAGCGATCGGGGTCCTGCGACCCCGCGCGCCGCCCCTCGCTATGACGGGCGGGACAGGGTAGTAGGAAACATCGTGTGACATCTGTTTGACGGAGTGGATATGGGCAATCCTGCGCCCGCGCCAAGTTCCGATGCGTTCTTTTTCGTGCGTCGCGGCCGTTCGTGCCGTGGGGCGGCGGGCAATGGGGCACGCCTGGCATGGGCCGTCGCCGCCATGGCCCTGCTTGGCGGATGCGGCTCGGGCCATCGCGATACGGTCGATACGCTGGCGGACTGGTACCACAACCACCAGGGCGGCGTCATCGGGCAGCAGCGCCCCCCCCCACCCGGCGCGCATGACCCGTATCCGCATGTCGGGCTTGGCCCGCGGGAGGCCCCGGTCCTGCCGTCACAGGACCTGCGCGACGACATCACAACCGACCTGCGTGAACAGCGCAACCTGATCCACCGCGAGGACGCGACGATGGGCCCGATTCCCTCGGTCGCGGAGGTACCGCCACCGCCCGCGACCCCCGCGACGGGCACGCAGTCGGCGTCCTTCGCCGCGGCCCCGGCCGCCCCCGCCACCACGTCACGCCCGGCGCATGAGGCCGACGACGCCACGATCGCGATGCCCGAGGTCAGCAACGCCCTGCCGACGGATGCGCAGATCCTGCCCACCACCCTGCCCGCGCTGGCCAAGGCCCCGCCGGAGCCCGTGACCCTTGCGGGGATCGGGACGATCGGCACGAACGAGGGCGTCAGCCGTCCCCTGCCGGATTACCAGCTTGACAACGACCAGGGGCGCGCCATCGGCTTCGCCCCCGGTTCGGACCAGATGCAGCACGGGCAGGAGCGCGCGCTGTCGGACGTGGCGCGCGCACGCGGTGACGGGACCATCGTCATCAACGGGTATGGCGACGCCACCACGGCCAGCGCGCAGGGACAGGCGCAGGCCATGTCGCTTGCGATCCTGCGCACCCGTACGCTGGCGCACGCGCTGGTGGCGCAGGGGGTGCCGGAATCGGCGATCCGCCTGCATGCGGCGGCGTTCGGGACTGGTGCAAGAGTTGGCATCGTGCACTAATGTATCGGCCGGTCTGCCATCCTGGCGGCCGGGACTTCAGATTCCCAACCCGGCGCGATCCCTGATCCCGCCTGCCTGCAGAGCAGTCCCATGACCGAAGAATTCCATCGCATCCGCCGTCTGCCGCCCTATGTTTTCGCCGAAGTGAACAAGGCCAAGGCCAGCGCGCGGGCCCGCGGGGAAGACATCATCGATCTGGGAATGGGCAATCCCGACACGCCCACGCCCTCGCACATCGTGCAGAAACTGGTGGAAACCGTGGCGGATCCGCGCGCGCACCGCTATTCCGTCAGCCGTGGCATCCCCGGCCTGCGCCGTGCGCTTGCGGGGTATTACGAACGCCGCTTCAATGTCGGCCTCGACCCCGAAACCGAAGTGATCGCGACCCTTGGCTCCAAGGAAGGGCTGGCGAACCTTGCCGCCGCCATCACCAGTCCGGGCGACACGATCCTGGTGCCCAACCCGTCCTATCCGATCCACCAGTTCGGATTCATCATCGCCGGCGCCTCCGTCCGTTCCATTCCCGCCACCCCGGACGAGGAAATGCTGCGCGCGCTCGAACGTGCGGTGCATCATTCGGTGCCCAAGCCCACCGCGCTGATTGTCAATTTTCCGTCAAATCCGACCGCCTATGTCGCGGACCTCGACTTCTACCGTGAACTCGTCGCCTTCGCGCGCAGGCACGAGATCTGGATCATGTCCGACCTTGCCTATGCCGAAATCTATTTCGGGGACCGCGTGCCGCCCTCCATCCTCGAGGTACCGGGTGCCAAGGACATCGCGGTGGAGTTCACCTCCCTGTCGAAGACCTATTCCATGGCGGGGTGGCGCATGGGCTTTGCGGCGGGCAACCCGCGCCTGATCGCCGCACTGACGCGCATCAAGTCGTATCTCGATTACGGGGCGTTCACCCCGATCCAGGTCGCCGCCGTCGCGGCACTCAGCGGGCCGCAGGACTGCGTCGCGGAAATCCGCAACATCTACCGCGAACGCCGCGACGTGCTGATCCGTGGCCTGCACGCGGCCGGGTGGGACGTGCCCTCGCCCGAAGGTTCCATGTTCGCATGGGCCCCCATCCCCGAGAAGTTCCGTGAGATGGGCAGTGTCGGCTTCTCCAAGCTGCTGCTGAAGGAGGCGGGCGTCGCCGTCGCCCCCGGCCTTGGCTTTGGCGAACATGGGGAGGGCTTCGTGCGCATCGGCCTTGTGGAAAACACCCAGCGCCTGCGCCAGGCGACGCGTGCGATCCGCCATTTCATGTCGGCCCACAACGCGGCCGCCCCCGCGCCACGGCGTGACCCCGCGGTCACGGATTCCGTTTCCTGAACGCCTTTACACTTCCCTACGGAAAAAACATGACTGCTGCTTCTTCACCTGTTGAGCCCCCTCCCCTGCGCATCGGTATCGCGGGGCTGGGCACGGTTGGCGCCGGTGTCGTCAGGATGCTGCGTGAAAATGCCGCGCTGATCACCGCGCGCGCCGGGCGTCGCCTGGTCGTCACCGCGGTCAGCGCGCGCGACCGCACGCGCGATCGTGGCGTGGACCTGTCGGATGTCGCATGGTGCGACGACGCCGCCGAACTTGCGGCGCATCCCGATGTCGATGTCGTGGTCGAACTGGTCGGTGGCGCGGAAGGCATCGCGCGCAGGATCGTCACCGGCGCGCTGGAAAACGGCCGGCCGGTCGTCACCGCGAACAAGGCGCTGATGGCGATCCATGGCGCGGAACTCGCGACACTGGCGCAGAAGGCCAATGTGCCGCTGATGTTCGAGGCGGCGGTCGCCGGCGGCATCCCCGCCATCAAGACCGTGCGCGAGGCGCTGGCCGGGGACCGTATCCTCAAGGTCGGCGGCATCCTCAATGGCACGTGCAACTACATCCTGACCGCGATGCGCGAGACGGGGCGTGACTTTGCCGACATCCTCGCCGATGCGCAGAAACTTGGCTATGCCGAGGCCGATCCCTCCACCGACGTGGACGGGGTGGACGCGGCGCACAAGCTTGCGATCCTTGCCGGGCTTGCGTTCGGCCGGCCGGTCGTCTTCGCCTCGGTCTATATCGAGGGGATCCGCCGCATCGGTGCGCTGGACCTGCATTTCGCACGTGAACTGGGCTATCGCATCAAGCTGCTGGGCATCGCGCGGCAGCATGCGAACGGGATCGAGGCGCGGGTGCATCCGTGCCTCGTGCCGAACACGACCCCGATTGCGCAGGTCGATGGCGTGTTCAACGCCGTCGTGGTCGAAGGCGCGTTTGTCGGCCGCCTGATGCTGGAGGGTCGTGGCGCGGGCGAAGGCCCCACCGCCACCGCCGTCACCGCCGACCTGATCGACATCGCGCGCGGCAACGCCATTCCCGTATGGGGACGCAGCACCGATGGCCTGACGCAGGCCGTCGCCCTGCCGCGCGCGCAGTTTTCGGGCCGGTATTACCTGCGGCTGAACGTCGTGGACCGTCCGGGCGTGCTGGCGGACATCACGGCGGTGCTGCGCGATGATGGCGTGTCGCTGCATACGATGCTGCAACATGCGCATGCGCGTGAGACGCTGCCCGATGACAGTTACAGCGTGCCGCTGGTGCTGATTACCCATCACACCAGCGAGGCGGCGATGCTGCATGCGCTCAGGCACATCGCGCAACTCAAGTCGGTGCTCGACGAACCGGCCATGATCCGGATCGAGGGGGACTGATCCCTCCTTCCGCCCCCTTACGTTCCCACTCCCCAAGGATTCCCCGATGACCAACGCCCCTGCCGCCCACAGCCCCGTTCCCCGGCACACCGCGACGGGAGCGCGGGCATGAGCATGGGGGACATGACGGACGGGGTGCTGGCGGCAGGGACGGTGGAGGATGCGGACACCAGCGCCCTGGTGCTGGGCGTGCGTTCCAGCCTGACGGGACGGCGATGGCTGTGGCGTGACCCGTCGGCCACGCTTGATTCCGGGCTTACCGCGCGCATGGGCATGGCGATCATGCAGCAGGCCGGGGTGCCCGAAGTCGTCGGGCGCATGCTGGCGATGCGCGGGGTCGCACCCGACGCCGTGCAGGATTTCCTCAGCCCCACGCTGCGCGCGCTGATGCCCGATCCCGCCGGCATGATCGACATGGACAAGGCGGCACGGCGTCTGGCGCAGGCCATCACCACATCGGAAACCGTTGGCGTCTTTGGCGATTACGACGTGGATGGCGCCTGTTCGGCGGCGCTGCTGACGCATTTCCTGCGCCAGATGGGCTGTCGCGTCATCACCCATGTCCCCGACCGCATGAGCGAGGGCTATGGCCCCAATACCCCCGCGCTGGAGGCGATGATCGCCGATGGCGCGGGCCTGATCGTCTGCGTGGACTGTGGCACGGCGGCGGGGGACATCCTCTCCCCCCTGTCGGCACGGGTGGACATCATCGTGCTGGACCATCACAAGGTGCAGGGCGCGCTGCCACGCATCACCGCGACGGTCAACCCGAACCGGCTTGACTGCGCCTCGCGCCTGCATGGGGCGTGCGCCGCGGCCGTGACCTTCATGGCGGTGGTCGCCACCACGGGCGTGCTGCGCCGCGAAGGGTGGTTCGAAACACGGCCCATGCCGCAACTGATGGACTATCTCGACCTCGTGGCGCTGGCGAGCGTGTGTGACGTCATGCCGCTGACGGGACTGAACCGCGCCTTTGTCACGCAGGGGATGAAGGTCATGGCCCGCCGCCAGCGTGTTGGCCTGAACGCGCTGCTTGACGTTTCCGGTGTGACGGACGACCGGCTGACCTCCACCACCTGCGGCTTCGCCCTTGGCCCGCGCATCAACGCGGGCGGGCGGATCGCGGAATCGGGACTGGGGCTGGAACTGCTGCTGTGCGAGGACGAGGCGGAAGCCCGGCGCCTGGCGGAGCGTCTGGATGCGGTCAACCGCCGCCGCCAGACGGTGGAGGGCGATATCCTCGACATCGCGATGGAAATGGCCACCCGCCAGCGGGAGGAAGGCCATCCGGTCCTGCTGCTGTGCGGCCGCGACTGGCATCCCGGCGTGGTGGGCATCGTGGCGGGACGGGTGAAGGAACGCTTCAACCGCCCCGTGCTGGTCGGTGCGATGCTGGAGGATGGCAGCGTCAAGGGATCGGCGCGTTCCGTGCCGGGGATCGACCTGGGCACGGCCATCATCGCGGCGCGGCAGGCGGGCCTGCTGACCTCGGGCGGGGGGCATGCGATGGCGGCGGGGTTTGGCCTGAAGGCCGAAAACATTTCCGCGCTGCACACATTCCTTGATGAACGGCTGGAGAAGGCGGCCGCATTGCCCGACGCGGTGGATCTGAGCATTGAAGGCATCGTGAGTGTCCGGGCCGCGACGGTGGAACTGGCAAATGATATCGGGCGCCTGGCCCCGTTCGGTTCGGGCAATGACGAACCGCTGCTGGCGCTGCCGCGCGTGCGCATCGTGCGTGCCGACCGCATCGGGCGCGAGAGCAATACGCTACGCCTGATGATCGAGGGGGAAGGTGGCGGCCCGCGCCTGAAGGCGCTGCTGTTCCGTGCTGGCGACAATCCCATGACGCCCGTGCTGGAGGATCGCAACGCCCCGCCCCTGCATCTGGCCGGATGGCTGCAGGCCCAGACATGGAATGGCCGCACGACCGCCAGTTTCTTCATCCGTGACGCGGCTTTTGCGAATTAATTTTCATATTCTGATTTCAGGGGGTTGACCGCCCCCGCCTGTCGGGATATCTACCCGCTCACGCCTTTAGTCCCGTTCGTCTAGAGGCCTAGGACACCGCCCTTTCACGGCGGCAACACGGGTTCGAATCCCGTACGGGACGCCAGCTATTTTACCGCAGTTTACTGT
Organism: Gluconacetobacter entanii; assembly: GCF_013155425.1. Classification (NCBI taxonomy): domain Bacteria; kingdom Pseudomonadati; phylum Pseudomonadota; class Alphaproteobacteria; order Acetobacterales; family Acetobacteraceae; genus Gluconacetobacter; species Gluconacetobacter entanii. The sequence continues at coordinate 33,308 of NZ_JABJWD010000025.1, forward strand.
GGGTCTTAGCTGATTACAGGCATTTCTCTGATATCCGATCTGCTGGACTTTGAGCCAGACTGGTTTCCGTCATTCGGGAACAGTTTAGTGATGTCAGAAAGCCTCATCAGGTAAATCATAAAAGACGACTGTCATCCCCACCACTACGGGCAGGCCGCTGCCGCAGGGTGTATGGTGCCATAGCCCCGGCCAGAATCAGGCCCGGAAGATGATGGACGCACAGATCATGACCACCGCCGCCCCGGATCAATGGCGGTTTCTCTGCGACGCATCATCAGGTCGGATATTTATTCAGGAAATTCAAATTATTATACCCGCCTGCCTTGCAATGGGACAGCGCCATGCCTGCATCGGTGGGATTTATCCACCCCGCATGTGTCATGGATCTGGCGACGCCAAGTGCAGATATGCGCCCGCCCCTCCCATTTGGGAGGGTGTCTGATGTAAAATTGGGTTAATATATACATCAATCAGATTTGAAAAAGATTTCACCAAGATATCCGCAGTTCGACAGGTCCATGCAGATGCTTCAAAAAGTCAATTCCATTATCGAGACCATATATGGATCAGCACTGGGCACCTGCGATTGGAAAGACACGCTTCAGAAATGTGCAAAACTTATCGATGTCGCGGCCCTTGCCGTCGTGCCGTTCGATCCGAATCTCAAGGAACTCTTACTGACGTCCCTTAACAAGCCGGAACACGACGCGTCATCCCAAGATTATTTCCATGGGACAGATCCATATTATAAAATAGACCCATACAATAAACTATTCAAATACAAGAAAAACATATTGGGAGATTTTCCTGATATCGACCTCATCAGCGAAGATGAAATTAAAAAATCTCCATTTTATCATGAGTTCCTGAAAAAATATGATTGGGGCCGTGTAAATGTCTTTGTTGACCAGGACATATTCACATCCGGGATAAAAATCTCCACCCAGAGGTATAATGGACAGAGAGGCGAAACGGATAACGAAAACTACGTAAGGAACATCATCTCCAGACATATATGCCAGTCATTGAGTTTTTCAAATATATATAATTCATTAATACTTGAAAATACCTACAAAATTTATGACCATATGGATTTTGGAATCGCTTTGTTAAAAAGCAATGGCAAAATACTTATGATGAATCCCATATTCAAATCCCTGATTGGGAATGCATTGACTTACGAAGGCGGCAGACTGTCTTCCACCAATCAGAAGAACAAACATCAGATAACAAGAATCCTGAACAAAGTCAGTTATGTACAGGATGCTCTCCAGCCTCCCGAATTTGCTGTCATCAACGGCACGAACGGGGAAAAAATCCTGTTGAAGGCCATGAAGATATCCCGCCTGGAACTCAATGGCCCATTACTGAAGAATAATGATTTCATTGTCCTTCTGGCAAAAAATCTGCAACCCGCCCTGCCTGATATTTCAGGCATCATGCAGACACTGGGCCTGACAAGGTCGGAAGCGCGCCTTGCCAGTATTGTCGGGGTGGGGCATCCGCCACGTCAGGCCGCGAAAATCATCGGCATATCGGAACAATATGCCCGAACCATGCTCAAGGAAATCTTCTACAAACTGAACGTGAACAGTCAGAGCCAGCTTGCCGCCCTTATCGGAAATATTTCGTCCTTTGGGCGATTTTCTGATTAAACCGTCCAAAGGATCAACCGAAAGGCCAGGCCAGAGAGGCAGCCTGACTTGTTACGACCATTCCCTTCCGCCTCCATCGCGCGCTCAATGAGGCAGGACCCCGGCCCTGCCCATCGCCCAGCCGCAACTGCGTCATCCGGGCGCCTGAGCCTTCCATCAACGCGATACATCCCGCACGAACACATGTGTCGAGGGAAAAGGGTTTTCCCGAATTCTTCCATCCACATGCAGCGAAGCCCATCCCCCAGTCGAACCCCGAGGGCGGGCAGGTCGCTTGCAGGGCCATTTTCAATAAATTATTACTGACCGGTCAAATAATACCAGCCGTCCCGCCACCTGACCCGGAAGCCCCCGCCCTGATGCCAGCCAACACTGTCATATCGCGTGAAATCCGCCTGTTTATCGGGCGCAGGGCCGCTACAGTAAGGCGGAACCCCTTTTTGCCAAGGCACTGGACAGCCTGCACACGATGGTGCCGGCCGGTTCGCGGTGTATCGTGAGGCATGTGAACAGCCCCGCCCCCCGCCATCGTGCAACCGGACGGGATCAGGATGCTACGCGGCGGTTTGCCACATTATCTGCATCAAGGCCGCCTGCCGGCTTCGGGGGTTAAGGCCCCCTGTATATTCCAATCATCAGAATTGACCGCGAAAGCCTGCCTGCCATGCCGCCTTCAGCTTCATTGGGAAACACGCCGCATATCCCCCCGCCCCCTGATGGCCTGCCCATCACGATCGGCGTCACCGGGCACCGTAACCTGTTCGACCCCGACAGGGTCAGGGAAATCCTGGAACAGCAGATGCTGGCGATCCAGAGGCATTTTCCCAACAGCCCCCTTTACGCCCTGTCGGCGCTGGCGGAAGGGGCGGACTGTCTGTTCGCCGAGGTCGCGCATGACCTTGGCTGGCAGGTGCATGCCATCCTGCCGCTGGAGGCGGATGAGTACCTGAATGATTTTTCCGACGCGGGCAAAAAGAAATTCCGGGCGCTGTATGACCACGCGGCCGAAACGCGGCTGGTGATCAAGACCGTGATTCCCGGTTCGGAGGAGTATATCCGGCAGGATGGACAGAACATCTACCGGGATCTGCAATACGCCGCCGTGGGCATTTACATCGCACAGCGCAGCCATATCCTGATCGCCCTGTGGGACGGCAATCCCCCAAAGGGGCTGGGCGGCACGGCACAGGTCGTCAGGTTCCGCGAGACCGGCTACCTCCAGCCGATGGTCGGGGACAGCATGCCCGCGGGGCTTTCCGTTGACATGCTCCAGACCCTGCTCCCGCATCATCCCCTTTATCCGCCCGATATCGGGGTGGTCTGCAAGGTGTTCTGCAAACGCACCTCTGCCAGCGCGGAGGGAAGCCCCGTCGTGACAGGCCGGCACCCGTTCGAGATGGAATGGACCGATGGGCAGCACACCTGCGCCTCCCTCGATGACCTGGTCGATCAATACACGAAATCAGCCGAAGCGGGGTCAAGGGACGGGAAAGGATTTCCGGGTATCGCCTGCTTCAGGGGGATATTCGGAAAACGCCTCATGGGCCGTGGCCCGTTCCAGAAGGACAGGACGACAGAAGAAAAACCGGAAATACAGGATGTTTTCGGGGACCTGATGAAGATCGTCTACTGGAATGGCGTTGTGCAGGAACACCTCAGTCGCCAGCAGGTCAAAGCCCCCGGCAAGGACGGATTCAGGACAAGGGTTTATGTTACGCGCACGATCCTTGACAACATGATTACCGAACGGACCGGCAAGGTCCGCAAGAATTTCGGATGGCTGTTCGTGCTGATGGGGATGACCGTCATCCTGACCAACCGCGCTGCCGGTGATCCGGCATTGTGGGTCAAATTCTCCCTGGTTGGTTCGCTGCTCAGCTTTTTCCTGATCTTTGCCTTTGTCAAATTCACGGACTGGAAAACCGTGCGCGAAGAAACGATCTACCTGCGCATCCTGATCGAGGGGTTACGCATTCAGGATTACTGGAACGTGCTCGGGATCCGTGATGCGATCTTCCTGCAATATCCACCCAGCCTGCGTGGCGGCATGATGGATTTCATGGGATTCGTGCGGCGCGCCCAGCAGGGGGCATGCATGATCCCGTCCATCAGTTACGATTACGGGACAAAGCTGGATTATGTGCGTCAGGACTGGCTTGAAAACCAGATCACGTATTACGAAGAACGCAAGATCGCACCTGACACGAAGAAACGGAAGCTGATTGAAAACATGGCGCGCGGCATGTTTGGCCTGAGTGTCCTCAGCCTGTGCATCATCACCGTGCATATCACGACGGGTTTTCTTGATGAAACGGGGTCACGGGCAATCGCGCTGCTGCTGTATGGGCTGGAACATATGGCAAGGCTCGGCATGGCCATGGCGATCATCCTGCTCAGCTACCTTGAATTTTCCGGTCTGACGGATGACCTTGTGGATTACGGCATGACATGCACCCTTTTCAGACGTGCCAGGGCCGCGCTGGACCATCCCTTTGGCGCGAACCCCGACCTCCCGGACGAGGTCATACAGGCCCGGCAACGCGAAATCCTGCATAACCTCGGCAAGGAAATCCTGCGCGGGGACAACATGCGGTGGGCAGAACGCGCGCTGAGGAAAAAAATCAAGATGATCCGGGGTATCTGATACCACAGGCACGGATGAGGGGCCGGTGGTATGGTCATGCGGCAGGACGGATGCACGCCATGCCGGCAAAAGCCCCTTTCGCGGTCATGGGGTCACCGTGCCGGATCATATATCATGACCCTGACGACATAGTCCCTTTTGAAGGAGGACAGGATGGCATTCTGGATGTTGGGGGACCGCGTGACGTCCTTCCGCAACGACATGACCCCCGCCCAGCGCAGGGCCGCGGTCGATGCCCCCGGCCTTGCGGCCATACGGGAGCGCGCAACCCGGCTTCAGGGGGAACTTGAAGCCCTGGCGCAGGACATCTCGGCCCTTCCCGCGACACCGCTGACCGAGGATGCGGCGCAGGAAATCCGCAATGCCGCCGCCACGGTGGAGGAAGCACACCATACCCTGCTGGGCGGCATGAACTATCCATCCGTGCGGAAGGGACGGGCGTAATCGGCAGGGGCATCGGGGGGGGCGTCTGGAACGCCCACCCCGTTGGCGGCCTATTTCGTGGCCGTCCCCTGTTCCACACGATAGGGTGCCGCCGCCCTGGGAAGGCCATCCTCGATCGGCAGCGCCGGGTTGCGGGACCATTCGTTCCACGATCCCATATAGATCCGCATCCGCGTAAACCCTGCCGAGGCAAGCGCGACATAGGTATTGGCCGCACGCGCGCCCTTGAAGCAGTAGATGATGATGTCATCGCCGGGGAACAGGCCACGTGACGCCGCAAGTGCACGGATCTCCTCCGCAGGGCGAAAGGCCGCATGATTGTCGGTGATGTGCATGAAATCGTACCATTCGATCCACACCGCACCGGGTATGCGCCCCTTGCGCGGGGCGAAGTCAACACCATAGGGCGACGAACTTTCCCCCAGCCATTCCACCCGGTCACGGTTGTCGAGCAGCCTGACCGTGGCGGACCCAAGGGCTGCGCGCACGTCCTCATACGTCGCCATCAGGCCGGCATTGATCGACAGCGGGAACTGCGTGCGCGCGGGTGTCGTGACCTCCGCCGTGAACGCGCCCCCTTCCCTGCGCCATGCGCTCAGCCCGCCATCAAGGATGCCGACGCGGGGATAGCCGAGATAGCTCAGGATCCAGTATCCCCGGCATGACGCGCCATAGCGCGTATGCAGCGCGTCTTCGTAAATGATGGCGGTCTTTTTTCCATCAAGGCCGTAATCGGCGAACAGGTTGGCGAATGTATCGCGCAGCGTCTTCAGCCCGTCCTCGGTGGTTTCGGCCAGATAGGTGAAGATGTCGGGCATGTTGACCGCGCCGGGGATATGGCCGGCCTCGTAATCCTTGCTGTCACGCACGTCGATCAGGATGGCGTCGCCACCGGCCGCAAGCCTGCGGACGTCATCGGGGGAATAAAGGACAGGTGTCGGCATCATCACTTTCCGCATGGTTGAACGCTGGTCACCAGCACTATCAGCAATGTTCGCGGCGATGGAGGCGGCGCGACACGGTGCGGCCATGATGGGAACGGGATGCTCCCCCGGCACGCGGCCGTCCGCCGTGCCGTACAGCATTGCGTGAGATCAGGCCTTTTGGCGGGTGCTTGCACGATGGGCCCTGTATGCGTTTGCCTGTCATGACACCCGCCCCACACGCCATGAAGGACGCAAAGATGCGGACAGCCGGAAAACTCCTCCTCGCCACGGCCCTTGCCCTCCCCCCCACGCTGGGGTGGGGTGCGGGGGCAAACGCACGCCCGGTACTGATGGAACATGCCTGCGTCATTGACGGCACCGGCGCCGCCGCGCAGGCCGATGCTTCCATCCTGATCGACAACGGGCGCATCATGGCCGTCGGGCCGCATATCGACGCCCCCCGCGACGCACGGCGCATCGACATGACGGGACGCACGGTGCTGCCCGGACTGATTTCGGACCACAGCCATGTGGGACAGGTATCGGGCACCACCAATGGCGCGCAGAACTATACCCGCGCCAATATCCTTGCCGCCCTGCGCCAGTATGAACGTTATGGCGTGCTGACGGTCACGGCGCTGGGACTGAACCGCTCGCCGCTGTTCGATGAACTGCGCCGCGAACAGCATGCCGGGCGCAATCCCGGCGCGGACCTGTTTGGCGTGGACCAGGGGATTGGCGCACCCGCTGGCGTGCCGCCACAAAAACGTTTCAACCTTGCCGCTGATGAGGTTTTCCGCCCCACCACCCCCGATGAGGCCCGCACCGCCGTCAACCGCATGGCGGACGAGGGCACGGACCTGATCAAGCTGTGGGTGGATGATTTCCGCAACGGCGTGCCGGGGGCGAAACCCCTGCCCAAGATGACTCCCGAAATCTATCGCGCCGCCATCACGCAGGCGCACCTGCGGGGCAAGCGGGTGGCCGCCCACATCCACGACCTGTCCGACGCCCGCGCACTGGTGCAGGCCGGGGTGGACATCCTGGCCCATGGCGTGCGCGACATGCCAGTGGATACCGGCCTGATCGAGGATATGGAGCAGCGCGGCACATGGTATATCGCCACCCTCGACCTTGACGAGGCCAACTATATCTTCGCCGAACATCCCGAATGGCTGGAGGATCCGTTCCTCTCCGCCGGCCTCGACCCTGCGCTGCGCGCGCAGTTCGCGGACCCGAAATGGCGCGCGCAGGTCCTCGCCGCCCCGCTGACGGCGGCCTCGCACAAGGCGCTGGCGATGAACATGCGCAACCTGCTGACACTGTACCGCGCGGGCATCCATGTGGGCTTTGGCACGGATTCAGGCGCAATGCCCACGCGCATCCCCGGATTTGCCGAACATCGTGAACTGTACCTGTCGGTCGCGGCAGGACTGACACCGCTACAGGCGATCTCCCTTGCCACGGGCAATGCCGCCGCCCTGCTGCACCTGCCCGACCGGGGCACGATCGCACCGGGCCTGCGGGCCGACCTGCTGGTGGTGGAGGGACGCCCCGACCACGACATCGGCGACATCCACCATATCGCGCAGGTATGGCAGCGCGGGGTGATGGCCGATGGGCCGCTGGTCCATGGTGGCTAAGGGCACGGCATGCAACCGCAATCCCCGGTACGCATTGGTTGCATGCGCTTTTTTCTGAAAGAGAATGGGCCTGAGTATGGCAGACGGGACATGAAAAGGAGATATCCGCAATGGAACCATGGACCTCGTTCACCGAATTCGGCAAATCCGGCACGATCTACCAGTTCAAGCGCCCGCCGCAGGACCTGCCTGACCAGCCTGCGATCTTCCTGCTGACCACCGTCATGGGATCGGTCGCCAAGGGCGGGTCGTGGGAATTCCTCAGCCCCCGGATCGGGCGCGTCCATTCCCTGTCGCGCGACTGGGACACCGTGATCACGCCTGCACGCGCGCGGAAAGAGGAAAGCGACGACGTGCTGGTCTGCTTCGTCTCCGACGGATCACTGGACGAGGCGTTCGACGACCTGTGCAAGGGCGGCGCGCAGCCCTTGGGAAAGGACGACACGTCCGCCGGATAAGGTCATAAAAGTTTTTGGGTGCCGCCTTTTTTCAAAAAGGCGGCGTCTTTCGAAGCTTTTTGGAAAAAAAGCTTCACCAAAAACTTCCTTTCGTCATTTCATCTTACTGAACGTGCCATTCTTCAGGGACGTCTCGATTTCCTCCAGCGAGCGTCCGCGCGTCTCCGGCACGTAACGCAGCACGAACACGAACGCCGCAAGATTCAGCGCGGCGAACATCCAGAACGTCCCCGCCGCCCCCAGCGCCTGCACCAGCGACAGCGTCGTCAGCGACACCACCAGATCCGCCACCCAGTGCGTCGCGGCCACGAGGCTCATCCCCTTGCTGCGGCATGACAGGGGATAGACCTCCGCCCCCACCAGCCAGACCGCGACCGACAGGCTGCCGACATTGAAGATGGCATAGGACACGACCGCCGCCGCCGTAATCCATGTATTGATCCCCTGCGTCGCACCAATGGCGAACATCGCCCCCAGCACCAGCAGCGACACCACCGCCCCGGGGATCAGGCGCAAAAGCAGCGTGCGCCGCCCCCACGCATCGACCGCCCAGCTTCCGAACGTGGTGGAGGCCAGCATCGCAACCCCGATGGCGATGGAGGTCAGCAGCGCCGAACTCTTGCCAAACCCCACCCCGGCAAAGATCGTCGGCGCGTAATACAGCACCGCGTTGACACCCGTGACCTGGCAGAACAGGGCCACACCGACCGACGCCACCAGCGCCGGACGCACCCATGGCTGCAGCAGGGCGGACCATGGCGCCTGCTCGTCATGCATGGCGATGATGGAATCCAGTTCGGTCCGCGCCACCGTCGGGTCACGACGCAGGCGCTGCAACACCTCGAACGCGCTTTCAAGGTTGCCTTTCATCGCCAGCCAGCGCGGACTGCGCGGCAGTCGCGACATGCCCACATACAGGATTACCGCCGGGATCACGCCCAGCCCGAACATCAGCCGCCATGACTGGTCCTGCAGCAGGTAGCCCGCGATGAAGGAGACAAGGATCCCCATCACCACCGCCATCTGGAACAGGACGACCATCTGCCCGCGTTTCTCCCGCGGGGCGATTTCGGCGATATAGACCGGCACGATCTGCGAACACATCCCCACCGCCACGCCAAGGATGAAGCGCGCGAACACCAGCAGGGAGATGCCCGGCGAAAACGACGCCACCAGCGTGCCGAATATGAACACCAGCGCCGCGAACATGATCATGTACCGCCGCCCCAGCCTGTCTGACAGCGGGGCCGCAATCAGGCACCCGCCCAGCGCGCCGGCCACGATGGCCGACGTCACGACCTGCTGGCCCAGTGTATCGAGCGCGAAGTCCGGCGTGATCTGAAGCAGGGCGGCGGAGATGATGCCCGTATCATACCCGAACAGAAGCCCCCCCGTCGCCGCCACGGCCGCGATCAGGCCGACAATGGGGGGAGTGGAGGCCGTATTGGTGTCTTGCGCCATTATTCTTGTTCTTTCGTGACAGCGTAAGCAACATATGCAGGCAGGCGGTCAGCCCATGTGGCGAAGGGCCTTTACTGCTGCAGGGAAATCCTGACCAGCAGCCAGGGGCGCTGTTCCATGTCGTGACCATCGTGGAAGACCGGCAGGCGCACCCACTGCCCCACCGTCAGCCACAGCGTATTGCCCACCAGCGCCATGCTGTCGGGCGCGATCAGGCGCGGATCATGCGCCACCATCGACAGGTGCCCGTCCGGGTCGCGCCGGATGACGGCGTGATGTTCGATATCCGTCAGGTACAGCGCATTGTCCGGTGCGGTCGCCATGCCATCGACCACGGCGGTCTCGCCCTCGTCCCGGACGGCTTTTTCAAGCTGCGCGGGTTTGGTGGCCGGATCGGACAGCAGCGCCGTCGGCGCGCTGTACAGGCGGCGGCTTGACAAGGGCTGCCAGTACAGGCGCGTGGAATCTGCACTCAGCGTCACACCGTCGATGCCGCCCTGCCCCATCACGGGTTTGGTGGCGCTGTACTGCAGCATCTGCCCGTCCAGTTCCATGGCAAAGCCCGGGTCGGCGCGGGTGGAGGGCGCGTTTTCCAGCACGCGCCGCGCCCTGCCCGTGGCAAGGTCGATCACGATGATGGCGGGATGGTCGGCGGTGGAGGTATCGCTGACATACGCCGTGCCCTTCGCCCCGTGCGTCATGTCCACGCGCACGTCATTGACGTGGCTGTCCCCGCGCGTGGCCCCGGTCCCGGCGCCGAGCGGGATGGTGGCGACGATCTGCCCGGCCCGTGGGTCAATGCCGATCAATGCAGGCTGCGGCGGGGTTGTCTCCCCCGCGACCGCACCTTCGTCCACAACCCACAGGCGGCCCGTCGCGTCCACCGTCATGCCCAGCGGCGAGATGAAGCGCGCCTGCGTCGCCGCATCGGGAAATGGCTGCGGCCTGCCATCCTTCAGCACCGCAAGGCGCGGCCCCGCATGGTCGGCGGCGCTGCGCGGGAAGGCAAGGATGATGCGCCCGTCCGGCAGGGCGGCGATGCCCGACGCCTGCATGTCGGCAAAGCGCGCGGCGACGGTGATGTTGCGCGACGGGATCGACCCGAGGTCCACGCTGTCGCGACTGTCACGCGCATGGGCCTGCAACGGGACGGACATCAGCCCCGCAAGCCCCAGGACCTGCAACAGACGGGAGGGGCGTGAGGCAAACAGGGAGGAGGTCATACCCGACATTCCATTCTTTCTCTGACTTGGACTGAATCTGCAAACGCTAACGCATGGCACGGCGTCGCACACGGCGCCATGCCCGGTTACGCGCAGGCTGTCACGATCGCGCATCGACCTGCATGGCGTCACGCACGCCACCATACAGCGCACGATAGCGCGCCAGCGGCCCCTCATACGCACCCGACAGCGCGGGGTCGGGATGCACGGTTTCCACCCGTTGCGGCGGCAGGCAGACGCTGGCCACGCTTTCCCCCGTCACCGCCAGTCGGGCAAGGCGCGCGGCGCCGAACGCCCCGCCCTGCTCCCCATGCGCCAGGCGATGCAGCGACACCCCCGTGACCGTGGCGATGATGGAAATCCACAGCCTGCTGCGTGACCCGCCGCCGATCACGTCGGCCTGCGCCAGGGGGGACCGGGCATCCGCCAGCACGTCCACCACGTCGCGGAAGGAGAAGGCGACACCTTCGAGCACCGCCTGCGTCATGTCCGCGCGCGTCGTCCCCGACGACAGGCCGGCGAACACGCCCCGGATGTCGCCGTCATTGTGCGGCGTACGCTCCCCCGACAGGTAGGGCAGGAAGATCACCGGCGACGGCCGCGCCACCCGGTCGGGCAGTTCGGCCAGCAGGTCGGCCTCCGCCATGCCGGTGGTGCGCGACCACCATGCCAGCGACGACGCCGCCGACAGGGTCACGCCCATCTGGTGCCACATGTCGGGCACGGCATGGCAGAAGGCATGGATGCCCCCCTGCGGATGCGGGCGGAAGCAGTCGGTCGTCACCCACACCACCCCCGACGTGCCCAGCGACACGAACGCCGAACCCGCGGCCACCGCGCCCAGCCCGACGGCACCGGCGGCATTGTCCCCCGCCCCACCGGCCAGGATGGGGGCGTCCTTCATCCCCCACCGCCGCGCAAGGGCGGGATGCATACGCCCGGCCCGCGCCGTGCCTTCCACCAGTGCGGGCATCGCATCGCGCGCAAGGCCCGTGGCCGCCAGCGCCGCATCGGACCAGCACCGCCGCCCGACATCCAGCCACAGCGTACCGGACGCATCGGACATGTCCTCGATCATCTCCCCGCACAGGCGATAGCGCAGCCATGCCTTGGGCAGCAGGACATGACGGGTCGCGGCGAAGATTTCGGGTTCGTGATGCGCCACCCACAACAGCTTTGGCGCGGTGAAACCGGGCATGGCCACGTTGCCGCAGACCTGCCGGCTTTCGGGGAATCGGCGTTCGAATTCGCGGCTTTCGGCGGCGGCGCGCACGTCATTCCACAGGATGCACGGCCGCAGCACCTGCCCCGCATCGCCCAGCAGGACCGCGCCATGCTGCTGCCCCGACAGGCCGATGCCGCGCACGTCCGCCATTTCCCGCGGGTGGGCCGCCGCCAGTGCGTCCAGCGCCGAAAGCGTCGCCGTCCACCAGTCCCCGGGGTCCTGTTCGTTCCAGCCGTCACGCGGCGAACTGATGGTCAACGCGCGCGAGCACGCCCCCACCACATTCTGGCTGCCATCCACCAGCACGGCCTTGACGGCCGACGTGCCCAGATCAATTCCGACAAACATTTATTATTATCCCGTACCGCCGGATGCAGCATCGTGGCGCTGTCCCGTGCGGCCTGTCTTGCTTTGCCGTTCTGCGTTGTCATAACTGAAAACACACAGGGTCCGGCTTGGCAAGCATGCGGGACACACCTTCCGGTTATCGCGCACGAAATCAGGCATCTGTTTCGAAAAAGTTCCAGAAAAGAAAGAATGCCGCCTTTTTGGAAAAAGGCGGCACCCAAAAACTTTTATTCGATTGTCATGCGAACGGGGATGGAGGCCCCATTCCCATCACATGCAATGCACTTAGTGGTCGTGCTGCGTAAGGAACGTCTCCACGATGCCGTTCACGTCGGACGCACATTCCAGTTGCGGCATGTGCCCGATTGCGCCGAAGACATGGCGCGCGATGGATGCGGACAGTCCGTCGGCCTGCGTGACCGGCAGGATCTCGTCCTCCTCCCCCCACAGCAGGGTGACAGGACATGGCGCGGCATCAAGCACCGGACGCAGGTCATCGCCCTGCCTGCCATCGGGGAAACACGCCGCCGCCACCGTCTGCAACGCCGCCTGCGCGCCATCAAGGCGCTTGTAGCGCAGGACGTCATCGGTCATGCGCCGCCCGATCAGCGACTTGTCATGCACGAGGAATTTCAGCACGTCCTGCAACGCCCGCGTGCGGTCCGCCTCGATAAAGCCGTTGATGAAGGCCATGTTGACCTGCGGCCCCAATCCGGCCGGGGCAAGCAGGCACAGCGACGCCACGCGCTGCGGCGCGGCCTGCGCCAGCGTCAGCGCGATCCCCCCGCCCAGCGAATGGCCCATCACATGCACCTTCGGCAGATCGAAATGTTCCAGCAACTGCACTGTTACGTCGGCGAAGAACGCCAGCGTGCCCGGCCCGACATCCTTGGACGACCCGCCATGGCCGGGCAGGTCGAACGCGATGACCCGCCGCCCATGCGCCAGCGCCGCATGATTGAGCATCCAGTTCTTGAGATCCCCCCCAAAACCATGGATCAGCACCAGTGGCGTCGCATTACCCATGCCAAGGTCATGCACACGCAGCGTATGCGTACCAACCGTTACAAGGGTCGGCTCCACCGCCGTCTCCTCGCCCTTGGCGGAGGCATTGCTTTCGGCGAATTCCGCCTGGAACCGGGTGATGAATTCGTCGATTTCCGCATCCGGCACCGACGCATCCGCCACCACCCCGATCAGCGCACCCACCGGCAGCGTCTCCCCATTGGGGGCGACCTGCCTGCGCAGGATTCCCGACGCCGGACTTTCAAAGGCGTTGGTGATCTTGGAGGTTTCGATATCAACCAGTTCGTCGCCCGCCTTCACCGGCTTGCCGGGGGCGATCATCCAGCCAGCGACCTTCCCCTCCGTCATGGCAAGGCCGAATTTGGGCATGGTGATGGGTGTGATCTCACTTGCCATGTCAGGCTTTCTCCGTAACGCGTACGTTCATGACCGATGTGACGGCCGCCTCGATCTTCTCCACGCTGGGAAGGTAGAGGTTCTCCAGCACCGTTGCGAAGGGCACCGGGGTGTGGGGCGGCACGACGCGGCGGATCGGCGCGCGCAGGGCGTCGAACGCCTCCTCCGCCACCAGGGCCGCGACGTCGGTCGCCATGTTGCAGCGCGGGCTCGATTCATCGACAATCACAAGCCGGCCGGTATCGGCCACACATTCCAGGATCGTGTCGCGATCCAGCGGCGATGTCGTGCGCGGGTCGATGACGGTGCAGCTTATGCCCTTGCGTTCAAGGCTGTCCGCCGCCTGGTTGGCCAGGCCCACCATGCGGCCAAAGGCCACGATCGTGACATCCCCGCCCTCACGCGTCAGGTTCGCCTCCCCGAACGGGATGGTATAGGCCTCGTCCGGGACGTCTTCCTCGTCATCATACATGACCTTGTTTTCAAGGAAGATGACCGGGTCGTCATCGCGGATCGCCTCGATCAGCAGGCCCTTCGCCTCATAGGGGGAGGACGGGACGACGACCTTCAGGCCGGGGATGTGGGTGAACAGCGGATATAGCGCCTGGCTGTGCTGTGCCGCCGCGTTGAAGCCCGCGCCATACATCGCGCGGATCACCAGCGGCGTGCGCGCCTTGCCCCCGAACATGTAGCGGAACTTGGCCGCCTGGTTCATGATCTGGTCAAGGCAGCAGCCCACGAAATCGACAAACATCAGTTCGGCCACCGGGCGCAGGCCCGTCACCGCGGCCCCCGCCGCCGCCCCGATATAGGAGGCCTCGGTAATCGGGGTGTCGAGGACGCGGTCCTCGCCAAATTCCTCAAGGATGCCCTTGGTCACGCCAAGCACGCCGCCCCATGCGTCCTTGATCCCGGCGGACCCGCCACGGCCACCGGCCACGTCCTCGCCCATCAGGATGACGCGCGAGTCGCGGCGCATTTCCAGGCGGATGGCCTCGTTAATGGCCTGTCGAAAGCTTTTCTTGCTCATTCTTCATTCTTTCGGACAAAGGTTGCGGATCGCGCACGCGGGCGGCATATGCCCGCCTGCGCACGGCCTGCACGCAACCGGTTCAGTACCGCACATACACATCCGCCAGCAGGTCCGGATCCTGCGGCAGGGGATCGGCCTTGGCCTGCATGACCGCGCTTTCGATCTCGTCCGCGACGGCGGCGTCGATCTCATCGAGCGTCGTGTCCTCCAGCAGGGCGGCCTGCGTCACGCGGTCGCGGAACAGCTTGAGGCAGTCATGGTCGCGCCGGGCCTCCGCCACCTCACCCGCGGCGCGGTAGGTCATGGCGTCGCCTTCGAAATGCCCGTACCAGCGCTGCAGGTGGACATGCAGCATCGCAGGCCCGTTGCCCGCGCGCGCATGGGCGATGACCTCGGCCGAGGCCTGGTGCACGGCGAAGAAATCCGATCCGTCACATTCGACATAGGGCATGCCGAACGCCGCCGCGCGCGCCTTCTGCGTGCCTGCGCAGGCATAGGACGCGGCCGTGGCCTCGCCATACCCGTTGTCCTCCACCACGAAGACGGCGGGCAGGTTCCACACGGAGGCGAGGTTGAGGCTCTCCAGCGTCGAGCCCTCGTTCGAGGCCCCGTCGCCATAGAATGCGACCGCCACGGCGCCATTGCGTAGCGTTTTGTGCGATAATGCCGCGCCACAGATCAGCGGCGGGCCGCCACCGACGATGCCGTTCGCGCCCAGCATCCCGCACGCAAGGTCGGCAATATGCATCGACCCGCCCTTGCCCCGGCACACGCCGGTGCTGCGGCCATAGATTTCGGCCATCATGCCCGCGACGCCCACGCCCTTGGCGATGCAGTGGCCGTGGCCGCGATGGGTGCTGGCGATCGTGTCGTTATCCGTCAGGTTGGCGCACACGCCAACGCCCGAGGCTTCTTCCCCGCAATACAGGTGGACGAAACCGGGGATTTCGCCCGTTGCGAATTCGACATGCAGGCGTTCCTCGAACATGCGGATGGTGCGCATCGCACGATAGGAACGCAGCAGCGTTTCACGCGCTATTTGCATGGATATTTTCCCTGTTCCAGCCATGGGTTCGTTATGGCGTTCATCCTCCGCCCGGCGCGCCACATGCGGGGAAGCGGACACTTCACACTGCACTGGCGCGACCGGGCACATCCGCACCACAGCGCCACCACCCCGTGCGAAACAAGCATGGCCGCACCGCTTTCACGCCCATGTGACGCCGCATGTCCGAAGTGTCGCGAAACGCGACACTTTGCGACGGGTTAAGGCGACATCACGCACACCGGACCCTTCGTGCGGCATATTTTCGTACCAACCGTTACACGACAGGCACCCCATGCCCCCATTCCCCCGTCCCGTGTCCCATGAAACGTCCCCGCCACAGGTGGCATTGGGGCTGGAGGCGTCATGGCGCCGGTGTGGCCATGACTATGCCCTTGACCCCGTTGCCCCATGGATGCCGCAGGTCCTGTGCGATGCCGAACTGCGCCAGTGCTGCCAGCGGGCCGGGGCGCTGCCGCGCCATGCGGAGGCGGCGATGGCGCAGTTGCACGCCATGCTCGCCCCGCTGGGTTACGCAACGCTGCTGGCGGATGCGCAGGGTGTCGTGCTGGCCCATCGGGTCGATCCCGCCATCCGGCGCGGGTCACGGCGATGGTGCCTGTGGCCCGGCGCGGTCTGGGATGAAATGCGCGAAGGCACGAACGGCATCGGCACCTGCCTGGCCGAAGGACGGCCGGTAAGCGTCCATGCAATACAGCACTGGCGCGTCGCCCTGCGTGGACTGGCCTGTGTCGCGGCACCGGTGCACGACGCACTGGGCCGCGTGGCGGGCGTGATCAACGCCAGTTCGTTCCACCCCACGCAGGACGGGCGTGAAACCGCGCTGATCGGTGCGATCGTGACCCAGGCGGCGCGCCAGATCGAACGCGCCTGCTTTATGGACCGCTATCGCGGGCATGCGGTCATGCTGCTGGGCGAAGGGCGCGACGGGTCGGTGCCCATGATCGCGCTGGATGCGGACCGGGTGGTGGTGGGTGCGACCCATGCCGCGCGGGTGCATATGGGCGTGGCCCCGGCGCAGGACCTCAATTTCTGCCTCCTTGCCGACGCCCCCACGGCCACGGCCGAAGGCGGCGATCTGCGCCATGCGCAGAAGATGGCGATCCGCTCCGCCCTGGCGAATGCACGCGGCAAGGTGGCGGTGGCGGCAAGGATGCTGGGCATCAGCAGGTCCACCCTGCATCGCAAGATGCGGATGCTTGCGCCCTCCGACACGCAGGCCTGCTGAATCCGGAAGTTTCCGGGTGCCCCCTTTTTTTAAAGACAGCGTTCCCTGAAGCTTTTTGAAAAAAGCTTCACCAGAAACTTTTCTCTGGAAATCTTTTTTCCAGCTCTGCCCTCCACATGTCAGGACCGCCATGCAGGTGCGCCCTGTGCACAGCCCCCTGTCGCAGGGCGTAACAAACCCCTATGACGCAGGGACAGGGAGGGACACGCAATGACATTTCCGATCCGGCTTGCGAGTCTGTTTGCCGCAACGGCGCTGCTGTCGGCCTGCGCGAACGGGGCAGGCCCCTACAACATGGGACTCAGCGGGCCTGACGGGCCGCCCATTGCCGACAATGACTGGAACCAGACCCAGACGGGCATGGGGGGATATTACGGCCCCTATAACGATGGCTTTGCGCCGGAGGGGCTGGATGGCGGGCCGCCCAACTACCTTGCCGACGAATACATGCCGCTGCCGTAAGGCGCGGCATACGACATGGTCATTTGTGGCTTTCGGGGGCAGCGCGGGTGCCCATGAACTCCGCGACACCGGCACGGATCGCGCGTTCAAAGGCGGCCAGCGTCTCCTCGCCCACGTAATGCTCCATGCCTTCGGCGTCGATGCTGGCGTTCTTCTCGCTGATGCCCAGCGCGCGCAGGAACGTCTCCACGATATGATGGCGGGCCTGGCTATCGGCGGCCATCTTCTCCCCCGCTTCGGTCAGGAAGATGCCGCGGTAGGGACGGCGCGTGACAAGGCCGTCCGCCTCCAGACGGCACAGCATCTTGGCCACCGTCGGCTGCGACACGCCCAGGCGCTGCGCGATATCGACCTGGCGCGCTTCCTGCCCGTCATGCAGCAGGTCGGCGATCAGTTCGACATAATCCTCCACCAGCGCGGTCTTGCGTGACTGGCGCGCCTGCTCGAACCCCGCCGACTGGGTCCGCGGATCAGGCATGGAGCCAGGTTTTCTGCGCCTCATGGTGTCTCCTGAAGGTCGGAACTGGCGGGATATGGATGGGAAAAGCCCCTGCTCCCCTGCCTTATACAGAAGTTTCCGCCTTCTCAATCCCCTGTCCCGCGCCACGTCCGGGACCGTTCATGCGCTGAAGACGATTGTCTTGCGCCCGTCGGGGATGACGCGGCATTCGGTGAAATACCGCACCGCGCGCGCCAGCACGCGCCGTTCGATGTCGCGCCCCTTGCGCACGAGGTCGTCGGGGCTGTCGGCATGGGAAATACGCTCGACATCCTGTTCGATGATCGGGCCTTCATCAAGGTCGCCGGTCACGAAATGCGCCGTCGCCCCGATCAGCTTGACCCCGCGGGCAAAGGCCTGGTGATACGGCCGCGCGCCCTTGAACCCCGGCAGGAAGGAATGGTGGATATTGATGCACCGCCCCACAAGGCGCGCCACCAGCGAATCCGACAGCACCTGCATGTAGCGCGCCAGCACCACCAGTTCCGCCCCCGTGGTGGAGACGATGTCCCAGATCCGCGCCTCCTGCACCGGGCGGGTGGCGGCCGTGACCGGCAGGTAGTGGAAAGGGATGTCCCCGAAATCAATCCCGGCATAGGTTTCACGCGGGTGATTGGCGATGATCGCGACCGGGTCGATCGCCAGTTCGCTGATCCGCCAGCGATACAGCAGGTCAACCAGGCAATGGTCGAAGCGCGAGACCATCAGCACCGTGCGCGTGGGCCGTGTCCGCGCACGCAGGGTCCAGTCCATGTCGAATTCGCGCGCCATCACCGCCACGGCGTCACGCAGCGCCGCCTCCGCCCCGTCACGCACGGGCATGCGGAACACCACCCGCATGAAGAAGGACCGGCTTTCCCACGCATCGAACTGCTGCGCCTCGGTAATGTCGCATCCCGCGCCAAACAGCGTCGTGCTGAGGGCGGCGACGATGCCGGGGCGGTTCATGCAGCGCAGCGTCAGGATATGGACGGACATGGCGGACATGGGCGCGCCTTCTATTTCGGGGGGGAACGGTCGGGGGTCGCGGGATAGAACCAGCACCCATTGGCGTCGCGTACCTCGTCCTGCGTCAGGGGGACGGGGGTCAGCACGTCATCGCCCGGACGCCATCCCTCCGGCGTCATGACGTCGCCATTGTCCGAACGCTGCAGCGCGGCAAGCAGGCGCAGCAGTTCATCGACGGAGCGCCCCACCGACATCGGATACCATATGATGGCACGCACGAGTCCCGTCGGGTCGATGAAATAGGTCGCACGCACCGTCGCGCTGTCATGCGCATCGGCCGCCAGCATGCCATAGGCCTGGCCGACCGCCATGGACGGGTCCTCCACCACGGGGAAGGGAATCTCCGTCCCGAAGCGGGTGCGAATCGCCTCCAGCCATGCAAGATGGGAATACAGGCTGTCCACCGAGAGGCCAAGCAGCGCGCAGTCCATGGCCTCGAAACGGGAATATTCACGCGCCAGCGCCAGGAATTCACTGGTGCAGACCGGCGTGAAATCCGCAGGATGGGAGAAGAAAAGCAGCCATTTGCCGCGGAAATCACTCAGCCGCATCTCCCCGCGGGAGGTACGGGCCTGAAAGTCCGGGGCCGTGTCGCCGATACGCAACGGATGCTGCGCCGTGGCGTTGGGAATGGGTGAGGTCATGCCATTGTTCATTGTCTGCCCCTTTTGCATCTGTCGCGCCTTGACGCAAGATGCACGACAACATACATTTATTATGTAATTTATAAACTATTATGAAGACAAAGCCATGTCAGATTTAGCCCTCGCCGCTGCCGACCGTCAGGTCATTTCAGCCCTGAGGTCTAATAAAGTGCCGTTCATAAAGACTTTTTTCGACAATACGACCTTTACCGCAACGCATGTCGTCCATGATCCCGCCACGCGGGAGGCCGCTGTTGTCGATAGTGTGATGGAATACGACCCCGCCGCCGGGCGGACCGCCCATCACCATGCGCAGGAGGTGGTGGATTACATCCGCGCCAACGACCTGAAGCTGCAATGGCTGCTGGAAACCCATGTCCATGCCGATCACCTGTCGGCCGCGCCGTGGATACAGGAACAGCTTGGCGGGAAGCTTGCGATCGGGGCGGACATCATCCGGGTGCAGGACATCTTCGGCAAGCTGTTCAACGCCGGGACACGTTTCGCGCGCGACGGGTCGCAGTTCGACCGCCTGTTCCATGACGGGGAGACGTTCATGCTCGGCTCCATCCCCGCCATCGCGCTGCATGTGCCGGGCCATACCCCCGCCGACATGGCGTATGTGATCGGGGATGCGGCCTTCATCGGCGATACGCTGTTCATGCCCGATTACGGCACCGCGCGCGCGGATTTTCCCGGCGGGGACGCGCGGATGCTGTATCGCTCCATCCGCCGCCTGCTGTCGCTGCCTGAACAGACGCGGCTGTTCCTGTGCCATGATTACAAGGCGCCCGGACGCGACACGTTCGCATGGGAAACGACGGTGGGGGCGGAACGCACGCACAATGTCCATGTTCATGAAGGTGTGGGCGAGGACGAATTCGTCGCCATGCGGACCGGGCGTGACGCGACGCTGTCGATGCCCAACCTGCTGATGCCCTCCGTCCAGGTGAACATGCGCGGCGGCCACCTGCCGGAGGCGGAGGAGAATGGCACGCGTTATATAAAGATCCCGATTGACCGCGTGTGATCCTCCGCCCATTTCTGCCATGTCGCCAGACCACGACACGGCCACTTTGATCGTTACCGAGGAGATAGCCAGACATGAACGATACCCCTGCCCCCTCCGCCCCCGCACTGGCCAGCAGCGCGCGAGGACTGACCTATGACATCGCCATCATCGGCGGCGGGGCCGCGGGTCTGTCCACCGCCGCCAGCATCCTCAAGCGCAAGCCGGGCATCACCGTTGCCATCGTGGAACCCTCGGGCTCGCACTTCTACCAGCCGGGCTGGACGCTGGTGGGCGGCGGCGTGTTCAAGCAGTCGCAGACACGGCGGTCGGAAAAGAAGCTGATCCCCGCCGGTGCGGACTGGATCCAGGCCGCCGCCACCGGGTTCGATCCCGACGGGCGCCTCGTCCACCTGTCGAACGGGTCGTCGGTGCGCTACGACATCCTGATCGTCGCCACCGGCATCATGCTGGACTGGGACGCGATCGAGGGCCTGCCCGAGACGCTGGGCCGCAATGGCGTGACCTCCAACTACCGCTACGACCTCGCTCCCTATACATGGCAGATGGTCCAGACGCTGGGGCGCGGCAATGCGGTGTTCACGCAGCCGCCCATGCCCATCAAGTGCGCGGGCGCGCCGCAGAAGGCGATGTACCTGGCGTGCGACGCATGGCGCCGGCGCGGGATTTCGGACAACATCAACGTCTCCTTCCACACCGCGACGCCGGGCCTGTTCGGGGTGAAGGACTATGTCCCCGCGCTGATGGAATATATCGAGCGCTATCACGTTGACCTGCACCTGAAATCCAACCTTGTCGCGGTCGATGGCAAGCGGCAGGTCGCGACCTTCTCCAACGTCGGCGCGGATGGCGCGACGACGAAGAGCGAGGTGGAATTCGCCATGCTGCACGTCGTCCCGCCGCAGCGCGCGCCCGACGTGATCCGCAACAGCCCGCTGGCCGGGGCGGACGGGTTCGTCGCGGTGGACCCCGCCACCCTGCGCCATGTCAAGTATGACAACGTATTCGCGCTGGGCGATGTGGCCGGAACGTCGAACGCCAAGACGGCCGCCGCCGTGCGCAAACAGGCGCCGATCGTTGCGGTCAATGCGCTCGCCGCGCTGGAGGGGCGGCCGATGGTCGCGGATTATGACGGCTATGGCGCATGCCCGCTGACGGTGGAGCGCGGCAAGATCGTGCTGGCGGAGTTCGGATATGGCGGCAAGCTGGAACCGACCCTGCCGACATGGCTGCTCGATGGCCGTCGCCCGACGCATCTGGCGTGGCTGCTGAAGGAATATGTCATGCCGCTGCTGTACTGGGACGGAATGCTCAAGGGGCGCGAACTGATGGTCGAACCCCGCCCGCTGTGCGGCAAAAGCTGAATGGCTGCCTGCATAAGGAAGTAAATGTTCCGGGTGCCGCCTTTTTTTTAAAAGGCGGCATTCTTTTTTGGAATAACCTCCTCAAATAAAATTATGAAATAATAGAAGTCTCTGGCCTTCTCCTTGCAAAAATATTAAGCAAAAACCTTTATTGTTCAGGAAGTTTCCTGTCAGCAACGTCTTCGCACCTGCCCCGCCAAGGATGCATCACAGGCAGAAACGGCGTATGAAGCAGCGGTGATGAAGAAAGCTCCTCCCTCCCCTTCCCATCATGTCGGCAGTTCGCGTCCGCTGCGCCTGTCCGATGACGTCGTCAGCCACGCCATCTATGGCGGGCCGGGCAAATGCTACCGCTATACGCTGACGCGCACGTGGGATCCCACGCGCCCGGCGGTGATGTGGCTGATGATGAATCCCTCCGTCGCGACGGAAGATGGCGATGACCGCACGGTCGCCAAATGCCAGCGTTACGCGCGCGCATGGGGATACGGGGCGATTTTCGTGGGCAATACCTTTGCCTATCGCTGCACCGACCAGACGCGCCTGATGGAGGTCGCGGACCCGGTGGGGCCGGAAAATGACCATTACCTGCTCGATATGGCGCGCCGGGCGGACCTTGTGGTCGCGGCCTATGGCTGCCCGCGCTATCCCGCGCTGCGCGCGCGTGGCACGGACGTGGTGCGCATGCTCCAGGCGGCCGGGATCACGGTGAATGTCCTGCGCCTGAGCAGTCGCGCCCGGCGTCCCGAACACCCGCTTTATTTGCCGGCCGACCTGCGCCCGACGCCGCTGCCACCGATTGATACGCTCCCGGGCGGCTGATCCTCCAGCGCAAGGGCAAGCTGGCGGCCCTGCGCCTGTGCGCGCGGCAGCAGCGTGGACAGCGTGACGCCCAGAAGCCGGACACCACGTTCGGGCGGGAAGCACCCGCGCAGCAGGCCCTGCGCATGGACCAGCAGTTCCTCCGCCGAGGTAACGGGCTGCATCAGGGTGCAGGCGCGCACGATCTGGCGGAAATCATTGTATTTGACCTTCAGCGTCACGGTCCGGCCGGTGATGTCGCGCCGTTCGCACCCGTGCCAGACACGCTGGCACATGTCGGATACGGGCGTGAGCATGTCAGGCCATTCATACAGGTCACGCTCGAACGTGCGTTCCGTGCCCAGCGACTTGCGCGGGCGGTCGGGTTCCACCGGGCGGTGGTCCACGCCGCGCGCCACCCCGTAATAAAATGCGGCGACCTTGCCGAAATGCCGCGTCAGATCCGCCAGCGTGCGCTCACGCAGGTCACGCCCGGTATGGATGCCCAGCGCATGCATCCGCGCCGCCGTGGCGGGACCGATGCCATGGAACCGCTCCACCGGCAGGTCGGCCACGAACGCCGCCCCCTGCCGCGGGGTGATGACGAACAGGCCATCGGGCTTGCGATGGTCGGAGGCCAGCTTGGCGAGGAATTTGTTGTAGGACACCCCGGCGGAGGCACACAGCCCGGTTTCGGCGCGGATGGTGGCGCGCAGTTCACGCGCGATTTCGGTGGCCGACCCGCGTGGCAGAAGCGGATGTGTGACATCCAGATATGCCTCATCCAGCGAAAGCGGCTGTATCAGCGGGGTATAGCGGGCAAAGATTTCATGGATCCGGGCCGAAACCGCCCGATAGACGTCAAAACGCGGCGGCACGAAGACCAGTTCGGGACATTTGCGGCGCGCGGTGACCGATGGCATGGCCGAACGGATGCCAAAACGCCGGGCCTCGTAACTGGCGGCGGCCACGACGCCACGCTGCCTGTCGCCACCCACCGCGACGGGGCGGCCACGCAGGGCGGGATTGTCGCGCTGCTCCACCGAGGCATAGAACGCATCCATGTCCACATGGATGATCCGCCGCACATCCGGGGCCTGTGACGTCGCGATCTGCGTCACGCCGGCCCCCGTCATGCGCACGTCCGGCCGGACGGCATGGCGGTGTGACGCACCGCGGCCCGAAGGGACCACGGCCACGCCACATGACTGGCAATCAGCCGTTGCACTTCTTTTTCTTGACGAAGAAGAAGATCAGGCCCGCAATCGCCCCAAGCGCCAGGATGCCCTTCAGGCAGGGGGACTTGGACGGGCACTTTGTCGTACATTCGGACATGGATGGTTTTCCTTGGTTGTGTCGTCTTCGCTCCCATACGGAACGAAACACCCCATCCTAGCGCACACGACGCCATAAGACATACCGGATTTGACGCAACCGTCCCCCAATCCCGTCGCGCGGGCCCCGATGGCAGGGCGCAGGCGGCCGGAAGCCAGCCCCCATATCCCATGACATGCGATGAAAGAGGAGCGGGGATGCGCGCGCACCCCTTATTGTTGCGAAGGTTTGCGGGTAATCATGTCATCCAAATATTTTCAGAGGGTCATGGAAATGAAGAAAATCGGACTTCTGTCTGCCTCGCTGCTGATGCTTGGCGCCGCCACGGGCGTTGCCTCCGCCACGCCGTCGAACACGCGCGCCGTCAACCGCGACTTCACCAAGCTGTCGATCGACGGCAGCCGCGCATTCGACGACATCACGATGGCACGCACCGCGCTGGCCAATGGCGATACGGCGGGCGCGAGCAAGCTGCTGACCGATGCCAACAACGCCTTCACCCGTGCGAAGACCGACAACCGCGTCTTCATGAAGGCTGAATCCCAGCTTTCGAAGCCCAAGAAGGCGCCGGCCGGTGCCCCCGCCCCCACCACGGCGCCGAGCACGCAGCCTGTCGCATGGCTGCCGGTTGATGGCGAATATATCGTGACCGAGGATCTGGAGCCGACCTCCGCCAAGGGCACGGCCGTCGCCGCCGCCAACGCCAGCCTGAACAAGGGCAAGCCCGCGCAGGCCAGCCAGAACCTGCAGGTTGCAGCCGTTGACGTGGACTTCGTCCTTGCCATCGCGCCGCTGCAGGCCAGCGCCGATGACGTGTACCGCGCCACCAACCTGCTGGCGGGCAAGGATACCAAGGGTGCGGACGCCGCCCTGGCCGATGCCCAGAACTCGATTCGTTTCGTGTCCGAGGACATGGTCGAATCCCCTGACGCCCCCGCCGCTGGCGGCAAGGCCGCCAAGGGCAAGTAAGACCCCGCTACCGGCTGTCCGGCGCATCTGACACGGGTGCGGCCGGGCCGCCATGCATGGTGATGCGGGCCCCTTGCCGATGCGGATGGGCCTGTATCGCCGCTTGCGCTTGCGGGGCTGGATTTCGGCCCCGCAACCGCGCGCAGGACTGGTAATGATTCGATTCGCCCTGATGGCGGGGATGGCCGGGATCATGGCCGGCCTGATGCCCCTGCGCCCGCCCTCCGCATGGGGGGGTGAGATCCGCATCTGCTTCGACCGCCGCGTGGCGGAAGCCGATCCCGCACCCAATATGCCACGTTTCGATTCGATCACGGTACCGTCGGGCACCGTCTTCAATTACGCCGGCCATGCCTTCGGCCCGGCGGATGACCCGCTTGACCGTGCGCATGCCGCCCCCTTTGGCGATGGCTGGCGCGGCCTTCCCCCGGGGGAGGAAAAGCGCAGGCGCGCGCTGCAGATGGAGGATATCGGCGGCGACAGCGGCTATCACCGCCCGCAGGCCGCCGTCATGATCGGCGCCACCACCACCCTGACCCGCGCCCGTCCCTGCGCCAATGTCGCGGCACAGGCCGTCCTGTCGGAAGACTGGACCTGGACGGCGGACCATATCCCGGCCGATCCGCATGTCTATTACCAGGCTTACGGCGTGGTACATGGCAGCAGGTTCGACCCGACATTCGATACGGATCCTGATGCGTTCCAGTGGGTTGCCGCGCATGGGGGACTGAACGGTATTGTCATTTCCGACATCGAACAGTCCGTGACCCTCCATTCGGACGACTGACCCCATCCCATGCCATCGGGGCCATGGGGCGGCGTTACATGCGGCAATCAGGATGGCGACAAACCGTTCTTCTTCTGGCACATTCCACGAACCGCCCTGCATCCCCGGCACGGCATTCCCGTATTCGCCAGGACGTAACGCATGGAGACCTGAATGGCGCTGTACCAGTCTTCACAATTCATAACGGTATGGACCGATGCCGAATTTGACCGGCTGCACCATCCGCGTACGCCCGCGCCACATTCGGGCATCTATCGCTGTGCGGGATGCGGCTTTGAAATCGCCGCCAGCGAGGGACAGTTGCTGCCCCCCATCCATGCCCATCCCCATCGGCTGGGCACGCAGGAAGTCTGGCAGATGATCGTCTATGCCGACCATCGCCTGAAATAATCCGCACCTGACGCAGCAAAGACGTCCCGGCATCCCGCTGGGGACATGCCGGGACCGGTCCTTACCACATCCCCATGCCCATGCCGGGCCCCCAGCCGCCGCCCCAGCCCCACATGCCCC
>NZ_JABJWD010000169.1:0-479 GCF_013155425.1 Gluconacetobacter entanii
TCCACGAACTGTTGCCATGGAACTGGAAACCCGTGAATACACTGCACAGACAGGCCGCATAATCAAGGCGGCCCAGAGCGGCCGGTTACCATGGTTTGTATGAATCCCGATTTGGATCCCTGCTCGCCGGGACCGTTGCAGGCGGCCACATCGCATGGGCGCGCGGCATCATTATTTCTGGCGAAAGCTCACGGGGATGTCAGCTTACAATGCCCCAATCTTCAGTCGTATTTGCACATCTCTAACCAGCCAGGAGGTCTGCTGTCTATGAGGCCGTGAAGGCTAGATCTCTATGGGTAATTTAACGATACACCTTACGCCAGGGTTGTTGTGAGACAAGACGATCGTGCCCCGGTGCAGTTGTACTACGGCTTTCACCATGGTAAGCCCTAGGGCCTGTTAGATCTTGAATTTCTTCCCATATTGTAGGGATGGAAGAAGGAGACAGAACAGGCACCTTTACGGACGAGACATGGGCG
>NZ_JABJWD010000170.1:0-1683 GCF_013155425.1 Gluconacetobacter entanii
GACAGATCATTCGCAGCGATGATTTATCTCACCGCCGCAATCATCAATTCGCGTTAATTCCCAACAGACCCCAAAAAGCTTCGAAAGACGCCGCCTTTTTGAAAAAAGGCGGCACCCAAAAACTTTTTGAAATTTACAGCCTTCTACCAAAAAAGCCTTCCACACGGACGGGGTGACCCGGACCATGGGAAGGCTTTTTTCTTACATCCCGTGTGGGATGGGACAGCATGCCCCACCCCGACAGGCGGATCAGATGTGGATGGCACGCTTTTCCACGTCGAGGGCAGCTTCCTTGACAGCTTCGCTCAGCGTGGGATGCGCATGGCAGGTACGGCCGATATCTTCGGACGATGCGCCGAATTCGATCGCCATGGTGCATTCGGCAATCAGTTCGCCCGCCATCGGGCCAATGATATGCACACCCAGCACCGCGTCGGTCTTGGCATCGGCCAGAACCTTGACGAACCCGTCGGTCATGCCGATCGCGCGCGCACGGCCATTGGCGGTGAAGGGGAACTTGCCAACCTTGTAGGCAACGCCTTCTTCCTTCAGCACTTCCTCGGTCTTGCCCACGGTCGCGACTTCCGGCCACGTATAGACAACGGCGGGAATGGCACCGTAATTGACATGCCCGGCCTGACCGGCCAGCAGTTCGGCCACCGCAACGCCTTCTTCCTCGGCCTTGTGCGCCAGCATCGGGCCTGCGATCACGTCACCAATGGCATAGATGCCCGGCACGTTGGTCGCGTAATGGGCGTCGGTCACGATGCGGCCACGCTTGTCCAGCGCAATCCCCGCTTCTTCCAAGCCCATGTTCTTGCTCGCCGCCGA
Source organism: Gluconacetobacter entanii (assembly GCF_013155425.1). Classification (NCBI taxonomy): domain Bacteria; kingdom Pseudomonadati; phylum Pseudomonadota; class Alphaproteobacteria; order Acetobacterales; family Acetobacteraceae; genus Gluconacetobacter; species Gluconacetobacter entanii. The sequence continues at coordinate 832 of NZ_JABJWD010000170.1, forward strand.
ACGGCCGATCGCCACCAGCACGATGTCCGCGTCCAGCGTTTCCGCCGCACCACCGGCCGACGGTTCCACCGTCAGGGTGACGCCTTTCGGCCCCTTGACGGCCTTCGTCACCTTGTGGCCCAGCTTCATCTGCAGGCCCTGCTTGGTCAGGATGCGCTGGAACGTCTTGGCGATCTCGTTATCCGTGCCCGGCACCAGACGGTCGAGATATTCGATCACCGTGACTTCCGCCCCGAGGCGATGCCACACGCTGCCGAGTTCGAGGCCGATCACACCGCCACCGATCACCACCATCTTCTTCGGCACGGCGGACAGTTCCAGCGCACCGGTCGAGGTCACGATCTGCTTTTCATCGACCTCCACACCCGGCAGCACGGCGCTGTCGCTGCCGCTGGCGACGACGATGTGCTTCGCCGTCACGGGCTTGCCGTTAACGGTGATGCGGCCCGTGCCCTCGACACGGCCCTCGCCCTTCAGCCAGGTGATCTTGTTCTTCTTGAACAGGAACTCGACGCCCTTGACGTTGGCATCGACCACCGACTGCTTGCGCGCCATCATGCGCTTGAGGTCAAGCTTCACGCTGTCGATGATGATGCCCATGTCGGCATATTCATCCTTGGCGGCGTGGAAGTTCTCGGACTGCTGCAGCAGCGCCTTGGACGGGATGCACCCGACATTGAGGCACGTGCCGCCAAGGGTCGCGCGCTTTTCAACGCAGGCCACCTTGAAGCCAAGCTGTGCCGCGCGGATGGCGCAGACATAACCGCCGGGACCGGCACCGATCACGATGACATCGTAATCCGTCTCCGCCGGGGGGGCGGCAGCAGGCGTTGCGGCGGGGGCGGGCGCCGC
>NZ_JABJWD010000171.1:0-745 GCF_013155425.1 Gluconacetobacter entanii
ATCGCCTGCGTGATCGCGTCGCGCCTGGCGCGCCTGCATGAACTGCAGGACGTGTATGACACCGAAGACCTGTATGACCTGCTGGAAATCCCGGCGGTGGATGCCTGCAACCGCATGACGGAGGATTGAGTGCGATGACCCCTGCCGCCTGTCTGAACGCATGGCATGAGGCGCTGTCCCCCGACCATGCCGCGCGACGCCGGCGCATGCTGGCCGCGCTGGCGGCGGGGCAGGGGCGGCGCAGGCTGGATGCAAGGGCGTTGCGCGCGCTGCTCGACATGCTTGCGGGCGGGGTGGGGGGCGTCCTGCGGCGGGCCGTCATGGGCGGTCTCGTCATGGCGCCGCCCGCCCTGTCGCGTGGCGCATCCCCCGTCCCGTCCCCCGGCGGCGCGATGGCCGGCGGTGGGGCGCCGGGGCCTGTGCCACCCGGACGGATGGCGTCCGAACACGAACTACCGGAACACGAACTGCCGGAGCGGGAGCCGCCGGGGCGGGAAACATCAGAACACGAACCATTGGCGGCGGCATGGACGACGGGGGCATGGACGGCGGGCCGGGCGCATGCCGTGTCGCGCCGCGCGGCACAGGCCGCCGCAGCCTTCGCCCCGCCCATGGTTTCGCGGCACCGCGCGCACGATGCGATGGCCGCCGCCGCGCGGATGGCGGGGGGACGGCGACCTGTGCGGAGGGCCGCCATCGTGGCCGTGACGCACGACGCACCCGCCCCCCCACGCGCGCCCACGCC
>NZ_JABJWD010000172.1:0-255 GCF_013155425.1 Gluconacetobacter entanii
GTCTGTCAGTACGAAGCGATCCATACAGGCTTTGAATCATATGCAGATGCTTGAAAAAAGCATAATTCCCAACAGGCCCCAAAAAGCTTCAAAAGAACGCCGCCTTTTTGAAAAAGGCGGCACCCAAAAACTTTTATTACTTTTCAAATATTTCCCAAGCCACCTTACAGCAAAAAGGGAGTGCCGAAGCACTCCCTTTCGCTGAAGTCAGTCTGACTGATTTTGGGATCAGTGCAGGATGATTTCGACGCGACG
>NZ_JABJWD010000173.1:0-553 GCF_013155425.1 Gluconacetobacter entanii
TTTTTCGGGTGCGGGCGGTGGATGGGGCGGAATGAACGGCCTCGGATATTTCTGGTGGGCATGGGGAAACTGATAAATGTCAACGAATTACTATTTTTCTGCTGCGAACAACGCGTTTTACCCCGTGGTGCTCCAGGCGCGTTATGAGGCGGCGGGAACCTGGCCGACCGACGCCGTTGCCGTGACCGACGCCGTGTTCGAGACTTATGGTTGCAGTACGCCGCCCGCCGGGCAGGTGCGTGGCGCGGCGTCTGATGGAACCCCCACGTGGGTAACGGAAACGCCGCGCGTGATCCCCCTGACGACGCAGGCCGCCAGTGCGCTGGCGCAGGCGCAGCAGACCGTCTGGGCGGAGTACGGTTCGCTCGGGCAGGCTGTCCCCGCCGCGTGGGTCACGTATCAGACCGCCCTGCGGGCGATCGTCAGCGGTACCGATACCACCAGCACGACGCTGCCTGCAGCACCATCATGAGCGGTTTCGTCATCAAGCAGGGAAACACGTTCCGTCTTGCGGCCCTGATCCGAAGCCATGATGGCGCTGTGTTGGACCTGA
>NZ_JABJWD010000002.1:0-22864 GCF_013155425.1 Gluconacetobacter entanii
GGGCAGGGGGTGGGATCATGGCGCGATCCATCCGCCGGAGTACGCACCATGCCGTCATCGCCCCCGCCGTCACCACTGGACCGACAGGATTTCGTACGCGTGCGCGGCGCGCGCGAACATAACCTGCGCGATGTGGATATCGACGTGCCGCGCGACACCATGGTGGTGTTTACCGGCGTGTCGGGGTCGGGCAAGTCGTCACTGGCGTTCGGGACACTGTATGCGGAGGCGCAGCGCCGCTACCTTGAATCCGTCTCCCCCTATGCGCGGCGCCTGTTCCAGCAGATGCCGGTGCCCGATGTCGATACCGTCGATGGCCTGCCCCCCGCCATCGCGTTGCAGCAGCAGCGCGGCGGCAGTTCGGGGCGTTCGTCCGTCGGCAGCATCACGACGCTGTCGAACCTGTTGCGCATGCTCTATTCCCGCGCGGGGACCTATCCCCCCGGCCTTGCACGGCTGGAGGCGGAATCCTTCTCCCCCAACACGCCGATGGGCGCGTGCCCGCGCTGCCACGGGCTGGGCCGCGTCCATGACGTGACGGAGGCCACGCTGGTCCCCGATGACAGCCTGTCGATCCGCGACCGCGCCGTCGCCGCATGGCCCACCGCGTGGCAGGGGCAGAACCTGCGCGATATCCTGATCACCATGGGCATCGACGTGGACTGCCCCTGGCGTGACCTGCCGCGCAAGACGCGCGACTGGATCCTGTTCACGGATGAAACACCCACCGTCCCCGTCTATCCGGGCCTGACGCATGCGCAGGTGCAGGCCGCGATCGCCAAGGGGGTGGAGCCTGCGTACCAGGGCACCTTCACCGGTGCGCGGCGTTACGTCACCCAGACCTTCGCCAATTCGCAGAGCGAGACCATGCGCAGGCGCGCGGCGTCGTTCATGATCTCCACCGACTGCCCGGTCTGCCATGGGCAGCGGCTGAATCCCGATGCGCTGCGCGTGACGTTCGCGGGAATGAACATCGCGGCGATGGTCGCGCTGCCGCTGGGGCGCATCCGCACCGTGCTGTCGGGGGTTGCCGACGTGGCCGCCAGCACGGATGACGACGCCATCGCGATCGCCGCGCGCCGCATCGCCGCCGACATGGTCGCGCGCATCGACGTGCTGGCGCAGCTTGGTCTGGGATACCTGCAGATGGATCGCGGGGTGCAGACGCTCTCCCCAGGGGAATACCAGCGCCTGCGGCTTGGCACGCAGATCCATTCCAGCCTGTTTGGCGTGGTCTATGTGCTCGACGAACCTTCATCGGGGCTGCATCCTGCGGATACGCAGGCGCTGCTGGCCGCGCTGGACCGGCTGTGTGCTGCGGGCAATTCGCTGTTCCTTGTGGAACACAACCTCGACGTCATCCGCCATGCCGCATGGATCGTCGATGTCGGGCCGGAAGCGGGCGAGCGCGGGGGCGAAATCCTGTATTGCGGCCCGCCAGACGGCCTGCGCGATGTCACGGCGTCGCGCACGCGCGATTACCTGTTCGCCGCGTCGCAGGTGGTGGTCCATACGCCGCGTACGCCGCAGGGGTGGCTGGAACTTGCGGATGTCCGCTGGAACAACCTCGACGGGCTGGACGTCGCCTTTCCGCTGGGGGCGTTCACGTCCGTGACCGGGATCTCGGGGTCGGGGAAATCCTCCCTCGTCAGCCATGCGCTGACCAGCATCGTCGCACGCGCGCTGGGGCAGGCCCTGCCCGTGGCGGAGGAGGAGGAGGACAGCCAGGCCCCCACCCCCGAACTCCGCCAGCCCGAAGGGCGCGTGGCCTCCGGGCTGGAGGGGATCGGCCGCCTTGTGGTGATCGACCAGAAACCCATCGGCCGCACCCCGCGCTCCAACCTTGCGACCTATACCGGCCTGTTCGATGTCGTGCGCAAACTGTATGCCCGCACCGACCTTGCCCGCGCGCGCAGGTATGATGCCGGGTGGTTCTCCTTCAACCTGGCGAAGGGACGCTGCCCCCACTGCCAGGGGGCGGGGTCGGTGATGGTCGAACTGCTGTTCCTGCCCAGCGTCTATGCCCCGTGCCCGACCTGCCATGGTGCGCGCTACCGGCCGGAGGTGCTGGAGGTGACCTACCGCGACCGCTCCATCGCCGATGTGCTGGCGATGAACGTGGACCAGGCGCTGGATTTCCTGTCGGACGTGCCCAATGCGGCGACCTGCCTGTCGATCCTGCAACGCAGCGGCCTTGGCCACCTGCGTCTGGGACAGCCTGCGACCGAACTGTCCGGTGGGGAGGCGCAGCGCATCAAGCTTGCGACCGAGCTTCAGAAACAGCGGCGGGGCCATACGCTCTATGTGCTGGACGAACCGACCACCGGGCTGCACCCGTCCGACGTGGATCGCCTGTCGGCGCACCTGCATGAACTGGTGGACCAGGGCAATACCGTGATCGTGGCCGAACATGACATGCGCATGGTCGCGGGCGGGGACTGGGTGATCGACATGGGGCCGGGTGCGGGGGAGGACGGCGGCACGGTCGTCGCCGCCGGGACGCCCGCCGAGGTGGCGAAGGCCGCGCGGAGTGCGACGGCACCGTTCCTTGCGCGGTATGTGGGGTAGGATCTTCTTTTTCTGTAGAAAAAGAAGCAAAAAGACTTTTGATCAATCCGGGAAAGAAGCAGCCTGCCGGGACTGTGTTCAAAAATTCAAAAGTTTTTGGTGAAGCTTTTTTCAAAAAGCTTCAGGAAACGCTGCCTTTCTGGAAAAAGGCGGCATCCGAAAACTTTTATGAATTCATCCTCCGACTGTCCCGGAACATACATCTTCTATAAAACAGGGACGTTACCCCTGACCCGACGGGAGATGCCGTGTTCCTGCGCCAGTTGACCTACCTGATCGCCCTAGAGCGTTTCCGCCACTTCTCCCGTGCGGCGGAACATTGTGGCGTGTCGCAGCCTGCGCTGTCGGCGGGGATCAGGCAGCTTGAAAACGAACTGGGCGTATGCGTCATCCATCGCAACCGCCGCTTCCTTGGCCTGACGGAGGAGGGGCGGCGCGTCCTCGCCTGGGCCAAGCAGACGCTCGCCGCCCTTGATGGCCTGAAGCAGGAGGCCGCGTTTGCGCAGGACGTGGCGGGCGGGTCGCTGTCGATCGGGGTGATGCCGCCCGCGCTGCTGACCATCCCGCTGCTGCTGGAAAGTTTCCGCACCGCCATCCCGAGCCTGCATCAGGAAGTACGTTCCGTCGCGGCGGGCGACATCGCGCGCATGCTGCGTGAGCATGAGGTGCAGTTGGGCGTGACCTACCTTGACCAGGTGCCGGTGGGGGGCGCGTTCGACGTGCGGCCGCTTTATGCGGAACAGTACGTGCTGGCGGGTGCGATGTCCGCCCCCGTGCCCGATGGGGCGGAATGTGACTGGGCGGAGGTCGCGTCCATTCCGCTGTGCCTGTTCACCCGCAACCTGCGCAGTCGCCAGATCATCGATGCCGGGTTTCGCGACGCGGGTGTGACCCCCACCATCATGCTGGAGACGGATTCCATCAGCCTGCTGCATTCCGAACTGCGTGCGGGCCGCCTGTGCAGCATCCTGCCGGTCGCGGCCCTGCCGGAGAGTGTGGGCGGCGCGGGCCTGCGCACCTGTCCCATCGTGCCCTGTGTTGCGCCGGAGGTCGCGATCGTACGCCTGCGACAGCCCAACCCGTCCGCCGTGCTGACGCGGATATGGGAGGTGTGCATGCGGTTGCGGACCGATGACGTGTTCTGTGTGTAAGGGGAAGGGTCTTCTTTTTCTGTAGAAAAAGAAGCAAAAAGACTTCTGATCCATTAAGGTAAAGAGGCAGCCTGCCGGGACCTTGTGCATAAAATCAAAAGTTTTTGGTGAAGCTTTTTTCAAAAAGCTTCGACAGACGCCACCTTCCTGAAAAAAACCGGCACCCGCAGACCCGCCCTTCATAACCCCTCCTTATCATCTCATCACGACAAACGATTGGACCCGCGCGGGGCCGCGTCTGCATGGTCGGCCCCGTCATGACCGCGCGCGCCCACGATCCCGATACGTTATCCGCCCTCCTGCCGCCCTTCGTGCGGAAACTGTCGTGGCTGTATGCGCCCTCGCTTGCGGATTTCGCCTTTGCCCTGCGCACGGCGTTCGCCGCGATCCTGTCGCTGCTGATCGCCATGTGGATGGAACTCGACAGCCCGCAATGGGCACCGCTGACAGTGTGGGTGGTGGCGCAGTCCTCCCGCGGGGAAAGCCTGGCGAAGGCGCGCTGGCGCGTGGCGGGGACGCTGCTGGGGTCGGTTGCGGCGATGACGCTGATTGCGGCGTTCCCGCAGGCGTCGGGCCTGTTTTTCTGCGCGCTGGCGCTGTGGATCGGCCTGTGCTGCGCGGGGGCGACGCTTCTGGACAATTACCGCGCCTATGGGCTGGTGCTGACGGGCTTTACGTCGGCCATCATCGCAACCGGTGCGATCCTGGAACCCGACCATGTATTCGACATCAGCGTCGCGCGCACCAGTTACATCGTGCTGGGTGTTGTGTGCGAGGCGACGCTGGCGATCCTGTTCATGCCCTCCGTCGCCCCCCATGCGCGACAGGCGCTGCATGCGCGCCTGATGCGGGCGTTCGCCAACACGACGCGCACGGTTGCCGACCTGCTGGAGGGAGAGATCTCGCCCGCCGCGATGGGGACGACGCTGGGCGAACTGGTGGCGTTCAACAGCCAGGTGGAATTCAGCGAACTTGAACTCGAACCCGGCAGCCGGACGGGCGATCATGCGCGCGCGGCGCTTGCGGGGCTGCTGGCGCTGCTGGCGCGTGTGCGGGGGGTGTCGCTGCTGCTGTCGGGTGGGGTGCAGGCCCCGGAGGTACGGCGCGATGCACGGGAATATGTGCGCGAACTGTGCGCGCTGCTGCGCGATGGCGGGGCGGACCCGGCGGAGATGGCCGCGCGTGTGACGCGCCTGCAGGCGCTGTGGCACGCACGGCAGGCAACGGCGGCCCATCCGGCGCTGGGCGCCCTGTTTGTGGAACTGCTGGCGGATGTGGGGCAGGTCCTGTCCGAAATCCGCGCCAGTGACAATCCGGTGCGCCACGACCATTTCCGCTTTCGCGTCACGTCGCGCCGCCATGCGGTGGAGGCGCTGGAAAACGGCGTGCGCGCCTGCTGCGCCATCCTTGGCGCGTGGCTGGTGTGGGAGGTCACGGCATGGCGGCAGGGGGCGGCGTTCATTTCCTTCCTTGCGCTGGTCTATGGCCTGCTGGCGACGCGCGAAAACCCGGTCATCGCGGGCATGCCCTTCTTCAAGGGGGGGCTGTACTGCGCGGCAGTGGGGACGGTGCTGGCGTTCTGGGTCATCCCGGCCATCACCGCGCCGGAAATGCTGGTGTTCGCGCTGCTGCTGCCCATGACCATCGGCGGCCTTGCGGCGCGCAATGCGGCGACGGCGGGATATGCGTTTTCGTTCAACATGTTCCTGCCGGTGCTGATCGGCCCGATGAACCAGGGGCGCTATGACGAGGTCGCGTTCCTCAACGGGACGCTGGCGTTTTTGTGCAGCATCCTGTTCGCCATCCTGACCTATCGCATGGTCGTGCCGTTCCGCATCGATTCCCACATGCGCCGCACGGCGGCATGGACCGCGCGCCGCCTGCGGGGCCTGGGCGCGGGGCGCAACCGCATGGCCGCGCACCAGTGGCTTGCGGCCTGCGCGGGCAGTCTGGTGCGCATATTGCGCAATTCCACGACCGTCCCGCCGGAGATGGTCGAGCAGTACATGCGCGCGGAACTGCGGGCGATGACGCTGGGGCTGAGTGTCATTGCCCTGCGGGATGTGGCGCGCCGCAACGACCTGCCCCCCGCCACGCGGCAGGCGCTGGCGCTGTTCCTGCGCCGGTGGCAGCAGGGGCGGGCGGGCGAACATGGCACCCTGCGGATGATCGAGGGACGGGTTGCCCATACCCCCGTGCCCCCACAGGCCGCGCAGGAACGCCAGGTCGTGCTGTCATGCCTTTACCTGGTGCGCACGCTGCTGGCCCCGGGGGAAAAAGGCACTTCATCGGAATAGAAGTTTTTGGTGAATCTTTTTTCAAAAAGCTTCGAAAGACGCCGCCTTTTTGAAAAAAGCCGGCACCCAAAAACTTTTAATGATTTTACGTTCTTTTCAGGCGTGCAGCCCATATGTCTGCGCGGTGGTGGCCATGCGCATCAGGGTGCGGGCATCGGCGCGCGCGTCCTCCATGGTGGCATAGCGGCGGCCGTTCATCTGTGTGGTGCGTTCATGCAGGGCGCGGAAACTGCACGGCCCGTCACGGTAGTCGCGCAGGACGACGCCAAGGGTGATGCCGTTGATTTCAACGATGCTGGATTCGAACATGTCCTGCCTGCTGTGCTGATGACTGGTGCACCTCGGTGCATCCGCGCCCGCTATGCCGGAGGGCGTGCGTGGGGGCAAGGCGAAATAAATGAACTTTACATGACAGTAGAGGCGCATGGGTGTGTCATAAAAACTTAACACAGATGCGGCAGGATTATTATTGATCCGCGCTATTGCCATTGTCTAACCCTGAGGCTGCGTTTTGCATATCAGGAAAAGACATGGCCCAATACATGGCCCCCACCACCATTGATGAATCCACCAGGGCGGCCGTGGCGTCGGACCGGCGTGGGGACATCGTGTTTGCGATGGTCGCGCGCATGGCGGGATGGCTGATCCTGCTGGTCATGGCCGGGATCATCATCGTCCTTGTCGCCGGTGGCTGGCGCGCACTCGCCAGCTTTGGTCCGCAGTTCCTGACCAGCACCGCATGGGACCCCGTGACGCAGCATTTCGGGGCAGCGACGTCCATCTTCGGCACGCTGGTGACCACGCTGGTCGCCCTTTTCTTTGCCGTGCCGTTCGCGTTTGGGGTGGCGTTCTGGCTGGTGGAAATGGCGCCGCCCGCGCTGGCGCGGGTGATCGAAACCGCAGTACAGTTGCTGGCCGCCGTGCCGTCGATCATCTTCGGCATGTGGGGTTTCTTCATCGTCGTGCCGTTCATGGCCCACCATGTCGAACCCGCGACCAAGCACCTGCTGGGCCATGTGCCGGGCATCCGCCTGCTGTTCAGCGGCGCGCCCTATGGCACCGGGCTTCTGACGGGGGGCGTGGTGCTGGCGCTGATGGTCACGCCGTTCATCTGTTCGGTGATGACGGACGTGTTCACCTCCATCCCCGCCGTGCTGAAGGAAAGCGCCTTCGGCCTTGGCGCGACGCGGTGGGAGGTGATGCGCAAGGTCGTCGTGCCATGGTCGCGCCAGGCGGTGATGGGCGGGATCATGCTGGGTACCGGCCGCGCATTGGGCGAGACGATGGCCGTCACCTTCGTCATCGGCAACGCCAACCACATGGGATGGTCGCTGTTCGCGCCGGGCAACACGATTGCCTCGCTGATCGCGCTGGAATTCCCCGAAAGCCCCGCCGGAAGCCTGAAGCTGTCGGCGCTGCTGGCGCTGGGTGCGATCCTGATGGTCATCTCGTTCATCACGCTGGCCTGCTCGCGCATTTTCCTGCGCCGTGACGCCGCGGAATAAGGAAAGGGCGCAACCATGGTGACCCCGAACCCGGCCCCCACACAGGCCAGCATGCCCGCCGGCAGCGGGTGGCAGCGTGGCGGCGCGCAGGCGATACGCCGCCGCATCACCGACCGCGCGGTGGGCGTTGCGTGCATCATTGCGACTGTCGTGGTCGTATACCTGCTGTTTTCCATCCTGTGGACGCTGATCGTGCGCGGGGGGGCAGGGCTGTCATGGCCGACCTTCACCCACAGCACGGCCGCCCCCGGCACCGGCGGCGGCCTGGCCAACGCCATCGTCGGCAGCCTGGAACAGACGGGGCTTGCCGCGCTGATCGGGACCCCGCTGGGCATGATGGCGGGTGTGTACCTGTCGGAGTTTTCGCGTGACGGGCGCATCGTCTCGCTCGTGCGGTTTGTGTCCGACATGATGCTCTCGGTGCCCTCCATCCTTGTCGGGCTGTTCGTCTATCTGATCTTTGTCGAACCGGCGGGGCATTTTTCGGGATGGGCGGGCATGTTCGCCCTGACGATCCTGTTCATCCCCGTCGTGGTCCGCACAACCGAGGACATGCTGCGCCTAGTCCCGCGTGCGATGCGCGAGGCGGCCTATGCGCTGGGCGCGCCGAAATGGCGCGTGATCCTGAGCATCTGCCTGCGTGCCGCCCGCGGCGGCATCATGACCGGCGTCCTGCTGGCGCTGGCGCGTATTTCGGGCGAGACCGCGCCCTTGCTGTTCACCTCGCTTGGCAACCTCAACTGGTCCACCAGCCTCAATGCCCCGATGGCCAGCCTTCCCGTCACGATCTACCAGTATGCGGGATCGGCCTATGACGACTGGGTGCAGATGGCGTGGACCGGCGCGCTGCTGATTACCGCCGCTGTCCTTGCGACCAGCATCCTTGCCCGCTGGTGGCTCCTGCGTAATGGATCCGTAAAATAATGAACACGATCGTCATGGATGATGTGGCCCCCGCGCCCACGGATGTCGCGACCCCTGCGCTGTCCATACGCAACCTCGATTTCTGGTATGGGACGAACCATGCGCTGAAGAACATCTCCCTCGATTTTCCCGAACGCCAGGTGACCGGCATGATCGGGCCGTCAGGGTGCGGAAAATCCACGCTGCTGCGTATCCTCAACCGGATGTATGACCTCTATCCGGGGCAGCGCGCGACGGGGGAGGTGATCTTTGACGGGTGCAACATCATCGCGCCGGGCGTGGATGTGAACGTTTTGCGTTCGCGCATCGGCATGGTGTTCCAGAAACCCACGCCGTTCCCGATGTCCATATATGACAACATCGCCTTTGGCGTGCGCCTGCATGAACGCCTGTCGCGTGCGGAGATGGACCAGAGGGTGGAGGACGTGCTGCGCCGCGTCGCCCTGTGGCCGGAGGTGCGCGACCGCCTTGGCGCGTCCGCCGCCGCCCTGTCGGGCGGGCAGCAGCAGCGCCTGTGCATCGCGCGCACCATCGCCACCCGTCCGGAGGTCATCCTGCTCGATGAACCGACCAGTGCGCTTGATCCCATCTCCACCGCGCGGATCGAGGAACTGCTTGATGAACTCAAGCGCGATTTCTCCATCGCGATCGTGACGCACAACCTGCAGCAGGCGGCGCGGTGCGCCGACCGGGTGGCGTTTTTCTATATGGGGGAACTTGTGGAGGTCGATACGGCGGACCAGATGTTCACCGCCCCGCACAAGAAGCAGACGCAGGATTACATTACGGGCCGCTTTGGCTGAGACAGGAAATATCGAGACCATGCCGAACGAATCAGCACATACGGTCCATAGTTACGAGCAGGAGCTTGAACACCTGCGCTCCCTCATCAGCCAGATGGGCGGCCTTGTGGAACGCCAGACGTCGCAGGCGATCGCCGCCGTGGTGGACCATGACGAGGACGCGGCCATCGAGGCCCCGGAACTTGACCCCCGTGTCGATGACCTCGAACGCCAGACCGAGGCGCTGGTGATCCGCCTGCTGGCGCTGCGTGCGCCGATGGCAGGCGACCTGCGTGAGGTTGTCTCCGCGCTCAAGATCTCGGGCGACCTTGAACGCATCGGCGACTGCGCGGCGTCGATCGCGCGCCGGGCGCTGCGTGGGGAACTGCTGTCCTATCCCGTGTCCGTCACCGGGCTGCGCAGCATGGGGCGTCTGGTGCAGGAAAACCTGCGCCGCACCATCGACGCGATGGACCGGCGCGATCCCGACCTTGCGCGGGAGGTGTGGCAGTCGGACATGGCGGTGGATGAACTCTATGTCTCCATGTTCCGCGAACTGGTGACGTACATGATGGAGGACCCGCGCAATATCGGGCCGTGTACGCACCTGCTGTTCATCGCCAAGAACCTGGAGCGTATCGGCGATCATGCCACCAACATCTGCGAACGTGTCTATTACGCCGCGACGGGGCGCATCCTGCCGGTCGTGCGGCCGCGTGGCGGCATCGCGGACCAGGATATTTAATTCAAAGGTTTTTGGTGAAGCTTTTTTCAAAAAGCTTCGAAAGACGTCACCTTTTTGAAAAAAGGCGACACCCAAAAACTTCTATTTTCCCGGGCGGTTTCTGCATGGGGTGGGGTTTCATAAAACTGTCATGAAACTGTCACGGATATATAATCCCGCCCCCTGAATCCGCCGTTATATTTGCCCGCGTCCGCTGGATATTCACCTGCATATCCGGTCGTTGTATTGGGGAACAAAAGTATTATGTACTTTCCTGTCCGATTTCTGGCGCTCGCCCTTGCGGCAAGTGCTGCTCCGGTCCTTGCGCATGCCGCCGACATCACGGGGGCGGGCTCCAGCTTTGCCGCGCCGATTTACGGTGCGTGGGGCGCGGACAGCCGCAGTTCGATCGGGGTCAGCCTGAATTACCAGACCGTCGGCTCCAGCGCGGGCCAGAACCAGATCCTGGCGAAGACCGTGGATTTCGGGGCCTCCGACGTGCCGATGGACGCGCAGAAGCTGGATGCCGCCCACCTGTTCCAGTTCCCGACCGTGATGGGCGGCATCGTGCCCGTCGTCAACGTGCCGGGCGTGCCCGCAGGGGCGCTGCAGCTTGACGGCCCGACGCTGGCCGCCATCTATCGCGGTGATATCGAGCAGTGGAACGATCCGAAGATCGCGGCCCTGAACCCCGGCCTGAAGCTGCCCGATACCGCCATCGCCACCGTGCATCGCGCGGACGGGTCGGGCACGACCGCCGTGTTCACGTCCTACCTTGCGCGCGTGTCGCCCGAATGGAAGGCCGCGCAGGGCTCTGGCGCGTCCATTTCCTGGCCCGGCGGGATCGGCGCGCGTGGCAATGACGGCGTGGCGGCATCGGTGCGCAATACCGAAGGCGCGATCGGTTACGTGGAATATGCCTTTGCCGCCAACACCCACATGGCGACGGTGAAGCTGAAGAACCACAGTGGCGCGTTTGTTGCCGCAGGCCTCGACAGTTTCAGCCGCGCCGCCGAAGCCGCCGACTGGAAGGGCGCATCGCATTTCGCGGTGGACCTGATCGACACCAACGGCGCGGGCGCGTGGCCCATCGTGTCGCCGACCTATGTCCTTGTCTATGTGCCGGTGGCGCAGGCGGAACATGGCGCGGCCGTGCGCAAGTTCTTCGGCCATGCCCTGCAGGATGGTGACAGGGCGGCGAACCGTCTGGATTACGTGCCGGTGCCCGCCAATGTGAAGGCGGATATCCTGCAGAAGTGGGACAGCGCAAAATAATAAAAGTTTCCGGCGCAGCTTCTGATCGAAAAAGCGTCGCCCGGAAACCGCGAAGACTACCGTGGACCTGCCCCGAAAAGGGCAGGTTTTCGCGCATCTGCGACTGTCATAAAAGCTTCATGAAACTGTCTTGGAAACATAACACACAGTAAAGCGCGGACGGACTACACCACAATCATCTTTTATTTACGGAATGAATAAGATGATTCGCCGGCCTGCCGTTTCGTTCTTTCTGGCTTCTTCCGCATTGTGGGGCGTCATGCCCGTCGGGCAGGCCCGCGCGACATCCGCGCAGGATGCACAGATCCAGCAGCTTCAGCGTGAGATGCTGGAAATGCGGCGCGAGATGTCCGGGCAGATCAGTGCCCTGCGCCAGCGCCTTGTCCGGGCGGAGGGGCGTTCGGCCGCCACCACGCAGCAGCGCACGCCGCCGGTGCGCCATGCCATGGCCCGGCCGTCCGGCGCGCCGATGTCGCCGGCCATGGCCAATGACATCGCGATCGGGGGGGACACCAGCCTGGGGATGAACGGTTCCGTCAGCGGCATGCTGCGCTCGTCCGACGTGGGCACGCCGCCGTCCGACCGCGGGATCGATTCGTCGTGGAAGTCGTTCCGCGCCGCGACGGAAAAGGAGGAGGCCGTCCATTTCGGTGGCATGATGATCGGCTTCCCCGGCGGCCGTCCCACCATCTCGTCCGAGGACGGGGCCTATGCCCTGCAGATCGGCCTTGCGTTCCACGAGGACGTCGGCGGGTTCATGGGCATGTCGCCGCGCGCGGGCGAAAGCAAGGGCCTGTTCCCGGGCCTTACGGAAAATGCGCGCCGCCTGCGTATTCCCATCTCCTTCCGCTACAAGAACTGGATTGCGAACATCACGCCCGATTTCGGCGCGGGCAGCGCGGACGGTTCGGTGACGCTGTATGAGGCGAACCTGAATTACGCGGGCATCCACAACACGGTCCTGACCGCCGGTTACTTCCAGCCCCGCGTGACGGAGGAAGATTCCGAAAGCTCCAACGAATTCGAGATGATGGAACGTCCCGCCATCACCGACATCGTGCGCAACATCGCCGCGGGCGACGCGCGCTTCAGCCTTGGCGGCCTGCATTATGCCAAGCGCTGGTGGATCGCGGGTTACGTGACGGGCCAGACCTATGGCAACCGCTCCTCCGCCGTGGTCAGCGACAGCCAGACGGGGGCGACGTTCCGTGTCGCGGGCCGTCCCTATGTCTCGCGCGATGTGGACGTGCATGTCGGCATGTCCGCCATCAGCGCGTTCAAGGTGAACGAGACCGCCAATGGCCGCGTCTACTCCCCGAGCGAGGCGCCCGAGGTCAACCTGACGACGACGAAACTGCTGAGTGCTACGGTCGGCAATGCGGGCACCGTCTGGTCCGCCGGTCCCGAACTGGGCTTCCGCTGGAAGCGCCTGGTGCTGAAGGGCGAATATTACCATATCGGCGTGCAGCGCAAGGGCACCGAGGCCACGGGCAACATGCCCGCCGCCAATTTCGAGGGCTATTACGGCGCCGCCAACTATACCCTGTTTGGCAAGGGCCGTTCCTACAACATCAAGGAAGGCGCATTCTCCGCCCCCGGCGTGGAACATCCGTTCAACCCGGCCACGGGCGACTGGGGCGCGCTGGAACTGTCGGCGCGGTACAGCGTGGCGGACCTGAACAGCGACCTTGGCGGCATTGGCGGGGTGCGCGGCGGGCAGCAGACGGTCTGGTCGGCGGGCGTGAACTGGTATCCCAACCGCCATTTCCGCTTCATGCTGGATTTCAACCACTTCATCGTCAGCCGCAACAGCCAGATGTATAACCTGATGGGCCGTGACGGCAATTCGGTGGCCGGGCGCATCCAGGCGGCGTTCTGATCCGCTGCTGGCGCAAGGACGTTTCCGGGTGCCGCCTTTTTTCAAAAAGGCGGCGTCCTTCGAAGCTTTTTGAAAAAAGCTTCACCAAAAACTTTTATTCATAAGTTTCGGATGGCCCGTTGGTTGCCTATGCGGCAAGTGGCGGGCCATTCCTGCGGTCAAGCTGGCGCTTGATATCCTGCACGAAGCGGGAATGGCGCACGCAGAACAGGAAGAAGTTCTGGATGAAGCGCGCAACGCCCCGGCAGGGACGCTGTACCTGGATCAGCAGGATATAGCGGTCTTCGTCCGTGTCGTTCCAGACCTCGTGGTTGTACATGTCGTCGAACATGATCGACTTCCCCTCCTCCCACGACAGGACATGCAGGCCATCCGGTCCCTCGATATTGATGTGGCATTTCTCCCGGTCCTTCGGGATGCGCAGCGCGAGGTGATAGGTCAGCATCCCCTTGGTCATGCCGTAATGGCGCGGGATGTGGCAGCCCGCCTCCAGCACGGAAAAGCACGCGGTCACAAGGTTGGGGATCCGGTCGAGCAGCGATGAAGTGAACGGCGCACGCGCGCAGTTTTCCTTGCGGCGGTAGCCATAGCCTTCGAGAAAAAAGGACTTCCACCGGCGGTCGGCGGCGATGCGGCCATGGTCGGGCGAGATTTCCCCAAGCGAGGGGATGTCCTGCGCGCGGATGCGCACCGCCTCGTCACGGATATGCTGCCAGTTGCGTTCCAGCACGTCGATCCACGGGAAATAGTCTTTTTCAAAGAGCGCCTGGTCCGGCAGGACGGAGTGCCGCATGATGATCCGGTCGATCTTCGGGCGGAGGTCCTTTCCGATCTGGAACAGGGTTTTTCCGACAAAAGGAACCTTCCACTCACTCTGGCTCATTCTTGCGCCTTTCCTTGTTCTTTCCTGTTGGAACTGCCGGATCTCTTGAAAAAAGCGGCTGGTAGATACGACATGACACGATGATGCACAATATTCCGTGTGGAAATATCGGGATATGACGTCGTCAGATCAATAATGTTGTAGTTCATGCATATCAGGATTGAGTGATGTGCATCATCCATATCCACGCCATCTGGTGTGAAGGCGCGGTGGCGACGCGCGGACACACCCCGCCCCCCATGCGTCGGGGGCGGGGTGTGTCGTGGGGACAGGGATGTGCAGGAAGGGGGGCTATGAAACGGTGCCCCCAGGGTCAGAAATTGACGTTGGTATGGATGCCAAAGATGGTTTCGTTCCCCACGCGCTTCAGGCCGCTGGCGTAACGCGGGTCGGGCGTGCCGCCCTGCGGGTGCCAGACATACTGGAAATCGGGCTGCAGTACCAGCCATGGCGTGACCTGCGCCTGGTATGTGACCTCAAGGTGGTTCTCATTGCCCGGCACCATGGACCCGGCATCGCGGTTATACTGCCGCCATCCCGAACTCGACCGGCCGATGCCCCAGCCAACACCCACGGTGTCGTTGTCGCGTCCCTTGAACGGGGCCTTGAGGTTGACGCCCGCATCGGCGGCAAAGCTGATGAGGTTGCGGTCCCCGCTGTTGCCGGTGGCGCGTACGAAAATCCCCACCGACTGCGGCGAGGTCAGCGACGGCCGCCACAGCATCTGGTCGATGATGCCATAGACCATCCAGTTCCCACGGTCCCAGCGCGGATATCCGCCCTGCGCGCCCAGCGACCCGCCCTGCCGGTTATAGCGGTAGTCGGGGAATTTCGCCGTGTCATAGAAACCGCCCAGTTTGTAGATGCCCGGCAGGCCGGGGTTTTTCGTCGCCTTCGACATGTCATCGGGCTGCGGGTTGAGCGCGTATTGCAGTTCGGTGATCAGCAGCGCGCCGGTGCCCATGTTGAAGCGCGTGCCGCTGCCGTCATTGGTGACCTGGTTGGTCGGGTCGGCCCCGTTGCCGCCATCCTGGATGCCGAAGGAGTTGTAGCGGTTGCCCGGCGGGTTGTCGTCGGCGGCGGCGAACATGAAGGTGAACGTCTCCGTCGGGCGGTAGCGGATGCGCACGGCGGGCGAGGACAGCGGCCATGACGGCCCGCCGCCATACAGGTTGACCGAAGGCGCCATCGGCCAGCCGAAATTGGAATTCAGGTAAAGCGAGCCGTAATCACTGATGAGGAATTCGGTATCGAGGTCCTGCTGCCCGATCTTCACATCCAGTTTCCCGTTCAGGAAGGACTGCTGGTACCACAGTTCGAACAGGCGGGTGGAGCGGTCGGCCTCGAACCCGCTGATGGGGTTGTAGTTGTACAGGTGGTCCTGCGAAATGGAGCGCCCGCGCGTCTGCAGCGCGCTGACATTGAACAGGCCACCCTTCAGGCCGAACAGCTTTTCAAGGTCCACCGTCAGCGTGGGCGCCGTCACCCCGTCATAGGCAGGGCCGGTGCCCGACCCGCTGCCGACGTCATTCGCACTGGGCGCGCCGCCGGTGGTGTTGCCCCACAATTCCTCCACATCCTGCAGGTTGAAGGTCACGCCATGCTTGTACAGCCACGGCCGCAATCCCCCCATGTCACCCAGCAGGTTGCCGCTGGTGTCCAGCCTGTCGCCATCGCTGGGCTGTGGCGGGGCCTGTGACTGCTCCACCGTTGCGATGTCGGTTTCATTGACGGCCGGCCCGGAATTGCCCAGGTCCTTGCGCTCCTTCTGGATTTCCGTCAGCGGGATGTCCTGCGCATGGGCCGCACCCCCCATTCCATGGCATGACAGGCCGATGAGTGTACCGGTCAGGACAATTGCCGCCAGGCGCGGAGACGTGCGTGCGATATCCGGGCGCAGGGCATGGCAATGGGCGGGGCGTTGAGGCGGGGTAGGCCTGGACATCGTATGCACGTCCTGATTCTCCGGGGCGTTCCTGGGGGATTAAAATGAGAGTGATTCGCATTTACAGGTGATTCCCCGGCGTGGCAAGTGACCGCATGTCATTTGTGATGAAATCGTATCTGGCGTGAAATATTCCCGACAGGTGCACGAAGACCCGCCGGGATCTATGGCTGGCCCGGATATTCCCCCGGATATTCAGGATTTATCGCAAGAAGACCTTGGGCACGCCCTCGCTGTTCAGACACGACATTATGATGACGCCCGTCCACAGCACCAGCGATATGCCCGCGCCGACGCGCGCGCGCACCAGGCTTATGGGCTGTCCCCGGATGGCGGGGATATACAGCGCGCCATGGCAGATACCAGCATTGACCAGCGCCAGCGTCATCAGCAGCAGCTTGGGCGACAGGTATCCCCTGCTGCCGATATGCACCGGGTCATAGAAGAACAGCAGCACCCCGGACACCATCGTCACCGCGAACAGCCAGTGCGCCCACCAGAACGCAAGGCGCGCGACAACGGCGCGTTCCGCCTGGTAATCGCGGCGCATCAGCGACAGGTCAAACAGGACATCCATGCCGAAAAAGACCGACATGGCGATGATATGCACCATGCGCACCAGGTAATGCACAGGCTGCATCCAGAAATGGAACATCCGGCTGTCCATCGCGACCAGCAGGTCGTAGGGCAGCCGCATGAACGCCAGGGGATGGGAAATCATTGGAACCTCACTTGCCTTGCGCGTCTGTAGCACATCATATTGACAGTGAGAATAAGTCGCATAATATCGCGCCAACAGCGGAGCCACAGACATATGCGCCATGTGATTATCCTGCGGTGCGCCGGGCTTGCGGCGCTTTTGCTGGCGACGCCGGCGGTGGCGCAGGAACCCATCCACCTGACGGTCAAGGACCATCATTTCACCCCCGATCACGTCAATGTGCCCGCAGGGCAGCGTTTCCTGATTTCGCTGACCAACCAGGACGACACCACGGACGAATTCGAAAGCTATGACCTGAAATTCGAAAAGATCGTGGTGCCGGGCGGCACGATCACGGTACATGCCGGGCCGTTGCATCCGGGAACCTACAAATTCTTTGACGACTATCACCCCGATCAGGCGACCGGGACCGTCACCGCGACACAGGAACCATAGGCCATGCTGGGAAGTCTGCTGATCGTCTTTCGCGAGGTCATGGAAGCGGGCCTCATCATCGGGATCGTGCTGGCGGCGACGCAGGGCATCGTGCATCGCGGCCGCTGGGTCGCCGGTGGCATCGCCGCGGGTGTCGCGGGGGCGGCGATTGTCGCGCTGTTCGCCGGCAGCCTGTCGCAGGCGCTGTCGGGCAACGGGCAGGACGTGTTTTCCGCCTCCATCCTGTGTGTCGCGGTCGTGATGCTGGGATGGCACACGATCTGGATGACGCGCCATGGCCGCGAAATGGCGGGCGACATGCGTGCGCTCGGCGCCGAGGTCGCATCGGGCCAGCGCTCGCTCATGGCGATGGCGGTGGTCGTGGCCGTCGCCGTCCTGCGTGAGGGGGTGGAGGTCGTGCTGTTCCTGTACGGCATTGCCGTGTCCACCCATTCCGGCCCG
Organism: Gluconacetobacter entanii; assembly: GCF_013155425.1. Taxonomy (NCBI): domain Bacteria; kingdom Pseudomonadati; phylum Pseudomonadota; class Alphaproteobacteria; order Acetobacterales; family Acetobacteraceae; genus Gluconacetobacter; species Gluconacetobacter entanii. The sequence goes on from NZ_JABJWD010000002.1 coordinate 17,531, forward strand.
GTGGCGATGCTGACGGGTGGGCTTCTGGGTATTGTCGCGGGGGGCGGGGTGTCGTGGCTGCTGTATCGTGGCCTGATCGTCATTCCGCTGCATCGCCTGTTCGCGGTGACCGGACTGCTGATCGCGTTCCTTGCCGCAGGCATGGCAAGCCAGGCAGCAGCCCTGCTGGCGGGGGACGACATCATCCCGGCCTGCGGATATGAAATGTGGGATACGTCATGGCTGCTGTCCGATGGCAGCATGGTTGGCCGCGCGGCAAAGGCCCTGTTCGGGTATTCGGACCGGCCGATGGGCATACAGCTGATCGCTTGGGTCGTGACGCTGACGGTCATGATCGTCGCGACACGCCTTATGGCGCGCAAGCCTGCTGCCGCACGGGTCACGACCGCAGCCTGATGATCCGCTGGTAAAATGGGTTTTGTCCTTCGAAGCTTTTTGAAAAAAGCTTCACCAAAAACTTTTATTCCTTGAGTGCCCTTCCTTTCCAGCTATCCGCCAAAAGTCATGGTTTCCAAAGGGCAATGCCCTTTGGCGGGTTTCAGGGCAGAGCCCTGGGCGTCTCGCAAAAAGAATGCCGCCTTCCTGAAACAAGGCGGCATCCCAAAACTGTCATGATCCGGAAAACAGTTTCCTATTTCTGGGGATAGGAGAACGTGAACTTCTCCGTGAACGAATCCCAGAAGCCCGGCGTGCCGGTTTCCTTGTCCACATGGTGCAGGAAGCCGTTTTTCTCCGGCGAGGAGTAGCGCAGTTCGACGGTGTATTTGCCGGGGCCGTCCATCTTCACGTTATTGGCGTAATGCGGCCCGTCCTTTGCGGTCATCGCGCGCATCGTGCCGCTGGCGGTGAAGGGGGAGCCAGCCTTCGTCAGGGTATAGTCGATGGTGAGGTAGGGAATCCACGCGCCGTCGGGATAACCCCAGACATTGTCTGCCGTTGCGTGAACATCGGTTTCAAGGTGGACGACATCGTTGCCCATCGGCATGTCGGCCGGCATCGGGGCCATGTCCACGCCCACAAGATAGCTGGAGGCGATTTCCATGTCATGGGCCTGTACCGGGCCGCCGATCGGATATTCACGGGCAAGGGCCGGGGAAACCGTCGCGGCAATGCCTGTCACAAGGCCCGCGGCCAGAAGGCCTTTTGCAAACTGCATGTTGTTGTACCTTTGTCAGCATCAGTGGAAAGGAAAGGTGACGTTCGGATCCGGGACCATGCCCCCACGATGTCGCGAAAAGGGCAGGGGGAAAGGAATCATGAAATTGCCTGTGTAAGATTGTCGGTATGAAAAACGGACCTGGTGGTCATGGATCAGTATTGCCCCCGGTTTCCCGGGCAGGCGCGGGGTTGTCCCGAACGGCGGGTCCAACAATATGAGAATAATTATCAATGTCAATATAGAGGCGCTACAGTCCACGCCAAAACCACCATCCGGCCCACACGTTCCCGTCATCCCCGCAGCACCCGCGCGAAGGTATGCCTGCTGCTCAACGCAGGTTGATCGGGATTAAGGTTTTTCTCCCGCCCGCGCGGTATAGACTTGTAAAATATTATGGGAGGACATGATGGGACGTGTATCAGGTAAGGTCGCACTGGTCAGTGGTGCGGCACTGGGTATTGGCAAGGCGACGGCGCTGCTTCTGGCGAAGGAAGGGGCAAAGGTCGTCATCGGGGACCTGAAAGTTGCCGAGGGACAGGCCACCGTGGCGGAGATCGAAGCCGCGGGCGGGGAGGCCATGTTCGTGGAACTCAACGTCGCGTGCGAGGACGACTGGAAGAAGGCGATCCCCGCCGTCACCGCGCGCTTCGGGCGGCTGGACATCATGGTCAACAATGCCGGCATCGCCTATGGCGGCACTGTCGAAAGCACGGATCTGGAACATTGGCGGCGGGTGCAGTCGATCAACCTTGATGGTGTGTTCCTCGGCACGAAATACGCGGTGGAGGCGATGAAGCCCAACCGCCATGGCTCCATCATCAACCTGTCCTCCATCGAGGGGCTGGTGGGGGACCCGACGCTTGCGGCCTATAACGCATCCAAGGGGGGCGTGCGGCTGTTTACCAAGTCGGCGGCGCTGCATTGCGCGAAATCGGGTTACAACATCCGGGTCAATTCCGTGCATCCCGGCTATATCTGGACGCCGATGGTGCAGGGACTGACCCATGACACCCCGGACCAGGAAGCGGCGCGGCAGAAACTGATTGCGCTGCATCCGCTGGGCCATCTGGGGGAGCCTGATGATATTGCCTACGGGATCCTGTTCCTTGCATCCGATGAATCGAAATTCATGACCGGCAGCGAACTGGTGATTGATGGCGGCTATACCGCGCAGTAAGGCCGCAGGGGCGGAAGCCGGCACCTTGTTCCCGTGTGCCGGCTTCCTGTTCTTTTTTGAAAAAAGAACCAAAAAACTTCTGAAAATTTCTGAAAGTTTTTGGTGAAGCTTTTTTCAAAAAGCTTCAGGAAATGCCGCATTCATGAAAAATGCAGCACTTCGTGCACCCCTCAGAACCGCTGCGACAGCCCCGTCAGGATGGTGCGGCGCAGGCCATATTGCGGCGCCCCCACCCCGATCCCGCTGCCGTCACGCAGTTCATAGCGCCGGTCGAACAGGTTGATGACATCAAGGCGCAACTGCGTGCGTTTGAGGAAGCCGACCTGGAACAGGTCCTGGAACGACTGCACCAGCGACAGGTTGAACGTCACATATTGCGGCACCTTGGCCCCGTTGGGCACGGCGCCATCGGCGCGCAGGCCGCTGCCATAGACCATGGTGGCCGACAGGCGCAGCGGGTGCCCCGTCTTGTAAAATGCGCTGTAGCTTCCACCGGCGGACGCGGTCCAGCGCTGGTCATGGTCAAGGTGGATCCAGTGGTTCCTGATATAGGCCAGATCGTCGGGGTCGAAGTTCCACTGCGCGCTGGTGATGTCCTTGCCGATGGCGCGCGACCACGCGAAATTGCCATAGACCGAAAAGGGACCGTGGCTGTAATCGGTGGCGAATTCATATCCGTGCACCTCCCCACGCCGGTAATTGAAGGCCGACAGGATGATGGGGGAGCCGAACTGTCCTTCGTCGATCATGTTGTGCGCCAGTTTCAGGTACGCATCGAATGACGCATGCCATCCCGGCAGCAGGGTCTGCGCAAAGCCCGCATCGAAATAATGGTCGCGCTCCGCCTTGACGGTGCTGTCCTGCAATGTGCCGGGGGCGGCCGACGTGTTTGCAAATTTGTTCAGCGACGTTCCCCCCACAAGCTCGAACGGCGGCGGGGTGAAATAGCGGGAATAGCCCGCATGGAACGTGCCGCCATGCCATGGCTGCCAGACGATGTTGATGCGCGGGCTGACCTGCTTGGAATGGGTATATTCGTCCACCCCGTCAAAGCGCAGGCCGTAATTGATCGTCAGGTTGCGCACCGGCCGCCACTCATCCTGCGCATACAGGCCATACAGCCATCCGGTGCGGCCATTGCCGTCGTGAATGTTCTCGGTCACGCCGCTATAGACCGGGTTTCCGCTACTGTCCGTCCCGGTCTGGGGATAGACGGTGGAATCCGTCTGCGACACCGTGCGCTCCACATAGGTCTGGTAGCCAAAGCGTACCGTATGGTCCGGGGCCGCGCGCCATGTCACGTCGGTCTGTGACCCGGTGGACATCACCGAACGCTGCGCGCGCTGCGCAATGCCGTTATAGACAAGGTCGCCCAGTGCATCGGGGGAGTAGCCAAGCGAACTGTAGCGCGAGAAAACCGAGGATTGCAGGCTGAATTTCCCGATTTCCTTCTGCAGCGACAGGATCGCGAAATCGGTGATCTCCTTCTGCCGTTCATTCAGGTCCGCGCTGTTGACACTGCCATAGACCTGCCGCGACAGGTCACTGCTGAGGAAGTCCGGGTTTGCGAACTGCCTTTGCTGCCCTGGATTGTTCGGAAGCTGGTAATACGCGTTCGACACCCCGGCGGTAAAGCTGATGCGGGTGTTTTCATCGGCGGTATAGCGCACATGGCCCAGGAAATGGTACTGGTTGGTCAGGTCATGCAGGGCATTGAACTTGGGCGTCGTATTTTCGATCCCCACGCGGTCATGCACGAAATCGGCAGTGACGAAGTAATCCCATTTGCCATGCGCCCCCCCATATTGCAGCGAGGGGAAGAAGTAATCGCGCGCCCCGCCATAGATCGAGACCTCGCCCCCCGGATCGGTGCTGCCGTTCTTTGTCGTGATGTCGATCACGCCCGCCTGCAGGAAGCCGTATTCACTGGGCAGTGCGCCGGTCGTCATCGACATGGAATGGGCAAAGCGCGTCATCAGCGTCTGCCCAAAGACGCTCAGCCCCTCGGGCAACTGCACGCCATCAAGGCGGAACTGCACCTCGTTATGGTCGCCGCGGATATGGATCTGCCCATAACTGTCCTGCGCCACGCCGGGGGCCTGCAGCAGCACGGCGTTCATCGGTGCGTTGTCGCCACCGGGAATGGTCTCGATATCCTTGCGCGAAAAGCGGTAGGTGCTGGCCCCGGTGTCGGGCTGCAGGGCCGAACGCACACGGTCAAGGCGCGCATTGACCGTGACATGTTCACCGTTCGCATCGCTGTAATCGCTCACCGTCTGTCGGGTGGGGGTGTGCGTGGGGGCGGCAGGTGCAGGCTGCTCGCCACTGCTGAAGGTGGCGCGGGCGTCTTTGGCCGTGCTGTCGGTGGCTGTCGTGCTGGTGGTGGTGGCTCCGGTGGTGGTCGCGACGCCTGCGGCATGCGCGGCATGGCCCGCAGGCAGCGCCGACAGGCAGGTCGTGCCAATCAGCAGGCTGGAAAATGACAGCAGGGAAAAGAGGCGCGGGGATGGGAGCATGTAAGGGCCTGTGCTGAAAAATGGTCAACGACTCTTGGCGTCAGGCGGCGGACCTTATTACAGTACGTTATATCATAACAATAGCGGGATGCAGGTGATCCCGCTTCTGGTGACCCGGCGTGATGAAAAAGCCACACTCGTCCGGGGACGGAATAATTATATGTTGATGAAAACAGAAGGTTTTGGGGAGGTCTTCTTTCAGGAAGGCGATGTCTTCTGAAGCTTTTTCAGGGTCTGTTGGGAATTAACGCGAATTGATGATTGCGGCGGTGAGATAAATCATCGCTGCGAATGATCTGTCGGTCTTGTCGCTTCGCATGGCGATACGCTTGAACTCCTTGAGCTTGCAGAAGAAGTTCTCGATGAGATGGCGCGCCTTGAACATGGCTCCGTCGAACGGGCGTCTGTCGAGGCGGTTTTTGCGCTGGGGAATGACCACGCAGGCCCCTTGCGCGCGTATGGTGTCCACGATCCAGTGGACA
>NZ_JABJWD010000026.1:0-4662 GCF_013155425.1 Gluconacetobacter entanii
GAGGCCATCGTGTGGAAAGTACGCTAAACAACGTTTAGCATGAACAGTAGAAGAACGTCTGGGTAGCGTGATCTTGTCTGAGGGCAAGTCGCTGTTTCTTTGTTGAACAACGGCAAGCAGCACGGAAGTTAGCGGATGAAATATCCGCTAACGCGCCAATATGGCTGTTCACGAGAAAGTACGACGGTTTCAACCGCGTTGGGTTTGTTAGCGAAACGCGTCTGGAACTGAATGATCTGATAGTCACCCGCCGGCGTGCCCGGCAGCGTTTTTGTCTGCATCACGCTTTGGAAGGTGCGTGATGACGGGCGTCCCAACGGTTGTCGTACAGACTGGATCGTAGTGGCCCACTGCGCCGAGGTGATCTTTGCCTTGAACAGTGTGCCTGCGGCTTGCCAGCTTGCATCCCACTGCCCTTCATCAAGCAATTCGACCCATTTGCGGGCATCCGCCGATGCCTTTGTTTCGGCAGGACGGGCAATGCTTGTCGAAATATTCTGGGCGGAAACCCGGGCGTCGTCCTGCCCGCTGATGGTCAAAAGCGCTGCGGCCGCAATGATAAGAGACATGATAAGCATTCCTCCGGTAAGCCACGCCAGGCGATGCCCCGATGATCGCGGCAATTCTGGCTCTTTGGCCCTATCCACCGAAGAAGCTGCTTCGACACCCCCAATTTCCTTGGGGCCGACAAAATTGGGGGTGCCCCCATCCATCTCGGCGAGACGTCGGGCAGCTTCACGGCTGCTCGAAACGCCCAGCTTGCGCCGTGCATCGCGTAGGCGGTCATTTATTGTGTGCACCGACAGACCAAGCGTATTGGCAATGGATTTTGCGTCATGGCCGACCAGAAGCAGACGCAGCGCTTCTTTCTCTCGCGCGCTGAGAACCACTTGATCGTCTGTTGTCATGATACAGCCGATGGTGTCGGCCGCGCGACGCCAAGTCGCTTCATCTCGCGATAGACGGTCGATCGCCCGATCCCGAGCTGACGCGCCGCTTCAGCCGGCGACACGCTCGCCGCGATAAGTTTCAGCGCCGCGCTTACCTTGTCGCTGTCGAGCGGCTGCCGCCCCGGCAACCTGCCCTTTGCCCTCGCCGCCGCAATCCCGTCGCGTGTACGTTCTGAGATCAGTCGCCGCTCAAAATGCGCAATGGCGCCGAAGACGTGGAAGATCAGCTCTCCGGCTGCGGAGGAAGTGTCGATTTTCTCCTCCAGGCTGAGCAACGCTATTCCGCGTGAGCGGAGCATGGTCACCGTTGTCAGCAACTCTCCCAGTGAACGACCGAGGCGGTCGAGCCGCACAACCGCAAGCGTATCGCCCTTGCGTGCGTATTCCAGCAGCTCGTCCAGTCCTGGTCGCTCCATGCTCTTGCCCGACATCACATCGGTGAACACACGGATCGTACCGGCTTCTTCCAATCGCATACGCTGCCCGGCCACATCCTGATCACCGGTACTGACACGCGCGTATCCCAGAATGCCGCCCATGGCGCCGTCTCCCAAACGACCGTTCTGTGGACACTGAGTGAATGACCATTCCGGATCGACAATATCCGTCCACATAATGCGTCTCTTTACTCTCCGCTGTCCATAGCCGAGACTGACCTTTTGTGGACGGAATGACAGCGTGACCAGGCTCAAACATCACCTGCTGACAGCCCAGGAACGGGATCAGATGCTCGCCATCCCGACAGACCGGGACAGTCTGGTCCGCCTTTACACTTTCGAGCCATCGGATCTGGATATCATCGGTTCCCGGCGCAGGCGACGCACCCAGATGGGCGTTGCCGTGCAACTGGCGTTACTCAGGCACCCGGGAACAACACTGGCTCAGTTTGTGCAGGACGTCGGATCGACGCCATCCGCGTTGGTCGCCTTCGTGGCAGACCAACTTGAGCTTTCCGGCAGCGACCTCGCCGATTACGCCGCGCGGGAGCAGACGATGACCGATCATGCCCGCGATCTGATGACGATCCTTGGCCTGCGCGCGCCCCAGAGAGTCGATATCCCGTTCATGATCGAGGCTGCGGCAAACGCAGCCTGGGCCACGGACAGCGGCATCGTAATCGTCCGGGCCGTGATGGACGCGCTACGCCATGCCAAAATCGCACTCCCTTCGATTTCAACCATCGAACGCGCCAGCATTGCGGGACGGGCGCGGGCCCGACGGAAGACCGCGCAGGCGTTAACGCAGGGCCTCACAGGCGATCAGGTCACGGCGCTGGATCGGCTTTTCGCCACAACGCCTGAAGGGAGCATCAGCCAACTTGCCTCGCTCAAGACCATACCGGTTGCCGTCAAGCCGGATCACATCAAGCGCATTCTGGAATTGTTGAAACAGGTTCGACAGATCGGGATTGATCCCGTCGTCGCCAAGCGCATTCACATCGACCGCTTTCACCAATACGTCCGGGAAGGCCGGATATCTCCGGCCTCGATGATCGAGCGCTACACGCCATCACGCCGTTACGCCACGCTCGTCGCTTTCCTGATCGATGCCGAGGAACGTCTGACGGACAGCGCCCTGGACATGGCTGACAAGCTGGTCGGCAGCATCTTTACCCGGGCACGGAACACAAAGGCCCGCAGCTTTTCGGCAACATCGAAGAACGTCGCACGCCTGATGCGCCTGTTTCAGGCGACCATCGATGCCTTGGCCGAGGCGGCCAGCGACGGCAGAGATCCTATGGAAACTCTGGATGCCACGGTCGGATGGGCGACCCTGTTGAAAGCAAGGTCAGAGGTTGGGGCGATCGCCAGGACTGCCGACCTCGATCCTCTGACAGCCGCTGCGGAGCGTTATATTACCCTTCGAAAATTCGCGCCCGATCTGCTGGAAACGCTGGAATTCCAGGCAGGAAGAGGAGGCGCCAAGACCCTGGCTGCGATCACGTTGTTGCGGAATCTCAACAGAGCAGGCAAACGCGATTTACCTGGCGACGCACCGATGCCGTTTCGCAAGGAATGGCAGAAGATCGTTATCGATCAGGATGACAAGCCCAACCGGCGTCTGTGGGAAATCGCGACGCTCGCGCATTTGCGCAACAAGCTGCGTTCCGGCGATGTGTGGATCGAGCGGTCGGCCAATTATCGTCGCTTCGACAGCTACATGCTCAGTAGGGAGCAGGCAAAACCGTTCATTGCCGAACTTGACCTGCCCCTGTCGGCAAATGAATGGCTGGATCAGCGCGCTCGCGAATTGGATAAACGCCTGAAGAAGTTCGCGCAAAGCCTGAAACGCGACGCCTTGCAGGGGGTGCGCTTTCGTGACGGGCACCTCCAGATATCGCCGATACGCGCGACAACGCCGCCGCAAGCGGAAAACCTGGCGCAACAGCTCAACGCCCTGATGCCGCCAATCCGCATCACGGAGCTGCTGCACGAGGTGGCGCAGGCTACCGGTTTCCTCAGCGCCTTTACCAATCTGCGCACGGGCGAAGCCTGTCCCAACGAGAATGCGTTACTCGCGGCCATTCTGGCGGACGCTACCAATCTGGGGCTATCACGCATGGCTGCCGCGAGTCACGGCGTTACCCGTGATCAGCTCTTCTGGACCCACGACGCTTATGTCCGCGACGAAAATTATCGCAAGGCGCTGGCCGTCCTCATCAACTCTCATCATCGTCTGCCATTTTCCCGGAGCTGGGGGGACGGTTCGAGTTCGAGCTCTGATGGGCAGTTCTTTCGCGGCGCCAAGCGCGGTGCCTCGGGCGGAGACGTCAATGCCCGGTACGGCGTTGACCATGGGTTCAGCTTTTACACGCATGTGTCTGATCAGCGTGCCCCATACCATGTGAAGGTCATCTCGGCTGCGACACACGAAGCGCCATACGTGCTCGACGGCCTGACCAGTCATGGAACCGGGCTTAAAATCTCCGAGCATTATACCGACACGGGTGGTGCCACCGACCATGTCTTCGCGCTCTGCGCCCTGTTGGGTTTTCGCTTTTGCCCGCGCCTGCGCGACTTTCCGGATAGACGCCTGGCGTCCATCGCACCGGCCAGTTCCTATCCCTCCATCAGCCCGCTGCTTGGCAAAACCATCCGCACCGACATCATTCGGGAACAATGGGAGGACGTGCTGCGGCTTGTCGGATCAATCAAGGCCGGGCATGTCGCGCCCTCCAGGATGTTGCGCAAGCTTGCTGCCTATGAGCGCCAGAATCGGCTCGACGTCGCACTCCAGGAAATCGGCAAGATCGAGCGCACTCTGTTCATGCTCGACTGGCTCGAAACCCCTGATCTGCGGCAGAGATGTCAGGCAGGGCTCAACAACAGCGAGCAGCGGCATGTGCTGACCCAGGCAATCCATACCTTCCGCCAGGGACGGATCATCGACCGCAGCCATGAAGCCCAGCAATACCGGGCGTCGGGCCTCAATCTCGTCATCGCGGCGATCGTCTACTGGAATACAGTCTATCTGCAAACCGCCGTCACACATCTGCGCTCAACATCGGCGGCCGTCCCTGAGGACCTGCTGGCGCATACTTCCCCGGTGGGATGGGAGCACATCGCCTTTTCCGGAGACTTTCTCTGGGACAAAGCCGCAGCTTCTGCGGGCCGCAAGACGCTCAATCTGTCGAAACAGGCTCGTGCCGCCTGATCGTTCCTTTATTGTTCATGCCAAACGTTGTTTAGCGTACCATCCACACGATGGCCTC
>NZ_JABJWD010000027.1:0-32416 GCF_013155425.1 Gluconacetobacter entanii
TCCACGAACTGTTGCCATGGAACTGGAAACCCGTGAATACACTGCACAGACAGGCCGCATAATCAAGGCGGCCCAGAGCGGCCGGTTACGGTCAGTCGTTCAGGTTGTCCTTGAGCGCCTTGGCAGGCGTGAAGGCCAGCTTGCGCGAGGCCGCGATCTGGATGGTCGCACCTGTGGCCGGGTTGCGGCCTTCGCGGGCGGCGACGTCCCTGACCTTGAACTTGCCGAAGTTCGGCAGGGTGATTTCATCACCCGCTTTCGCAGCTTCGGTCATCCATCACAGCGCGGGCGACGACGTCGAAGGGGACGGAAGGGAAGGCGCACCTGACGCCGAGCCCGAGGAAGAAGACGGATTGAAGCCGCTTTCCGATCGCCTGCTGACCGAACTGACGGCCTGGCGCACGCTGGCTCTGCGCGATGCGTTTGCGGCCAATCCGCATATCGCGTTGACCGAACTGCTCCACACGCTGGTGCGTGACGTCTACTGTCAGGTCTCGGGCGCGGACTGCCTGGAAGCCTATGTCCGGGAAATCCCGCTGTCGATCCATTCCCCCGACATGCCGGGCAGTATTCCGGCCCACGCACTGCGCCAGCGCAACGAGGGCTGGAAGCACGATCTGCCGGAGGACGAGGACGCACTCTGGCAGTGGCTGGATGGGCTGGACGATACCAGCCGCCTGGTCTTGCTGGCGCATTGCCTGTCTTTTGGGATCAATGCACTGCATGAATCATCCCATGGTCCGTCTCTGGCACGTAGCGTCAGGGAGCGGCTGGCCCGCGCCGACCGGCTCGCCATCGCGCTCCGGCTCGACCTGGCCGAAGCGGGCTGGCAGCCGACGGTGGAGAATTATCTCGGCCGTGTCACCAAGGCGCGCATCCTCGAAGCCGTGCGTGAAGCGCGCGGTGACGAGGCTGCTGACCGCATCGCACATTTGAAAAAGGCCGACATGGCGCAGGCTGCCGAGCAGCTTCTGGACGGTTCGGGCTGGTTGCCAGAGGCACTGCGCACGAAAGGACTGTTCGCGCAGATGAAAAATGACGAAGTCCCCGATTACTCAGCAGATGGGCCTGCGGCGGTTGCTGCGGAATAGCATTTCCTTGAATGAAAATGGCGGCTTCCGGTCTCCGGGAGCCACCATTTTTCATACTGTCATGTTACTTGGCAGTGCTTCTGCTTACGCCTCATCTCAGTCATTCGATCGGTTTTTTGGGCTGCTGGGACCGGACGTAGCCTTAAGGCACCCATTCCTGGCGTGATTACGATTACGGTGAAACCTGTTGTTGCTAGCCCATGATGACCTCACATGTTTTTGGATATTGCCAATCTCCCCTCCGGAGGCATAAAATAGACACAGGCTTACAGGCAGAATTGTTGTCCGGCTTCGAGACATATGTACCAATGTTAGGAGAGCTCTTGTGCTTCCCTGATACTTATTGCGGTTTGTCTGTTTTAATCAGATCGCCCATTGTTCGCGTAGGAGTGCCTGTAAGCTTTTTTATTTGAGAGTGGATGTGTCTCATTTAGCCAAATTAAAATCTGCCACCTCTAGAAAGGAGCTTGCTCTGATCTTGGGGTATAAGCCTAAGAGCATGACTGCGATCGTTTACAAAACGCCAACCGCCGATAAGTATGCGACGTTTGATATAGATAAGAAATCTGGTGGGAAGCGGACGATTAAAGCTCCTGCTCCCAAGCTCAAGAATCTACAGTCGCACCTTTCTCACGTGCTCTATCAATGTCTTGCAGAGATTGACAGAGCACGTGATGCAAAGCCAATTTCTTTCGGATTTCGTCAGGATCGCTCAATCACCGAAAACGCTTCACGCCATAAAAGACGGCGATGGGTGCTTAACTTAGATTTGGAAGATTTCTTCCCATCATTTAATTTCGGGCGAGTGCGAGGATTTTTCCTTAAGGATAAGGCGTTTGATCTCCATCCGGAGGTGGCGACGACAATAGCGCAGATTGCATGTGACGGAACCGCCCTGCCACAGGGAAGCCCATGTTCGCCTGTTATCTCGGAGCTGATAGCTCAGATTCTAGATATGCGCCTTGTTCGGTTGGCCAAGAAACATGGCGTAACCTATACGCGCTATGCAGACGACATTACGTTCTCCACCAGCCAGAAAGATTTCCCAGCGGGCCTAGCCCAAGTCGACGAGAGCGATCCTTCAGTGTGGCACCTCAGCGACGAACTCACGCGTAAAATCGTCACGTCGGGGTTTGCAATTAACAATGCTAAAACCCGAATGAATTTTCGCGGCAGCAGGCAAATAGTCACAGGTTTGGTGGTCAACGAGAAAGTCAACATTCGCAGCGACTATTACCGTCGCGCTCGCGCTATGTGCGACACGCTGTTTCAGACGGGTCAATATTACAAAGCTGTTATCAAACCAGATGATGCGGACGAAGAGCCGAAGCCGGAAGTCACCAGCAATCTCAACCCGCTTCAAGGCATTCTTGGACACATTTACGCAGTCACTCAAAGTGCAGAGCGCAGGGAAGTCTCTGAGCAGCGGCAGAACCCACGTGCGATCCGCAAGCTTTTCCGTCGTTTTCTTTTTTACAAGTACTGTATAGTTCTAAATGAGCCCTTGATTGTCACCGAAGGCAAGACCGATCCTGTCTACTTGCGCGAAGCTGTCAAAAGTCGTGTCAAATTTCAACCAATGCTCGGCGCGCATGGAAAGGATGGTTTCAAACACGCCGTAAGGTATTTCAATTACGGTGGCCTAGCTCATGAGGTGATGGATTTAGGTGGAGGCACCGGTGATTTAAAATCGATTCCGCTTGATTATCTGCGCAATCTTAAGCCCTCGAAAGGGACACATAAACCGTTTGCGTATAAACCGATGAAATATCCAGTAATTATTGTACTTGACAACGATGATGGCCTCGCAGCGGTAGCAAGTACTGTTAAAAAGAATTTTGGAACCGAGATCGACAAAAAATCAACCCAAGACTTTTATAATGTAATTGATAATCTCTATATCGTGAAAACTCCTGAAGATGGCTCAAAAAATACTTGCATTGAAGACATGTTTCCAAAGGAGTGGCGTGAATACAAAATTAACGGCAAGAAACTGAATACCGCCAGCAAGATTGATCCCTCAAAAGATTTAAGCAAGGAGGCTTTCGCAAAATCAGTCGTTAAGGCTAACGCAGACAAGATTGATTTCTCTGGGTTTGATCCTCTGTTGGAGCGCATTTGCAAAGCAGTCCAACACTATGCTGCTAAGTCCTGATGGTAATTCACCCCGCCGGATTGTGTCTTCAAACCTGTCAATTCGGGGCTTGGATGGCAAGGATGAGGCGTAAAGCCGTCAACGCCGCTTTAGTAAGGGCCTGTCTGTTTCAAGAGTTAAGCCGACAGGCAGCCGACGCCCTCGTTGCAGACATGAAATATGAAGGTCTACATTCCCATTAGCAGACGTGACCCAATTCATCGCGCAGAAGGTAGCATGAGCGGTTACGGCCTTATGATTTTGTGGCGTTCTCTCGGAAAGTAAGCATTCTTAGGTATCAGAAGAAACGCCAAAAACTTCACTTGTCGACATTTGGAATTACCAAAATAAAATAAAAGAAAACACGAATGAACTATTGGAATGAGGGAAGATATATCTACACTCACTATCTAGCCGACACTTGATGTCGGGATAAATTTCAATATAATTAAGATTTAAAAATTCATATCGAGGAAATTATGAATAAGTTACGCCAATTACTTCATAGAGCACGAAACGGAAATGCAATTCTTTTTTGTGGTGCAGGCCTGACGGCTGACTGCTTAAATTTCGACGAAGATTCTACAGTTGGCGTAACTGTACACTTGCTAAAACTCTTGAACGAGGATTTGAAAGCGGGTGGAAAACAGAGTGGTTTTAAAGATATTAGGAACGCGGCAAAGCGTTATAAGAGTGATCTTGGAAGTCACCGTTTAATGCAGCGTCTAAAAGATCGGTTTCAACTGAAAAAGGAATCCTTATCTATTGTGGAGATCGTTGGATATCCTTGGGCCGCAATCTACACCACAAATTACGATAACGGGATCGAGTTAGCCTTGCACAGCGCAGGAAAAAAATACTCTTCTTTAAATAATTTAGAGGATCCTAATGAAACAACCACGGGTACACCAGTCATTCACTTGCACGGATTTGCCGATGCGTGGACCGACGCGACGTTCGAGCAGAGTTGCGTTCTCGATGCGGACTCTTACCGTTATCTTTCGGGCGTTAGTAATTGGCTAAAACGTCTGCGTTTCGACCTCGAATATGCAGAACTGGTTGTATTTATAGGGTTTAGTGCTGCGGATTTTCATCTTAATCAAGTTTTTTTTGATTCTTCAGGTCTCAGAGAAAAAGCCTTTTTTATCAATCGTCCCTCTTCAGATCCAGATCCAGATCCAGACGAGCGGATGACACAAGAAGAGTTTGGTGAACCCCTTTATATCGGGAGACAAGACTTTGCACAGCTTGTAACGGAGACACTCCAACAGGAGGGGCCAATTGAGCCTAAACTTGCGTCATTTCATCGATATCAATCACCTAAGCCGAGTGCATCTGTGCCGCCAGTCCAGGACATTGAAGATCTCTTTATTTGGGGGCGGGTAGTCGACGAGCACCTGAAGCGTGACTACGATCAGTCCAAATCTGATTATCATGTCCGTCGCAAAGAAGTTGAAGATATTCAGAGCCATTTAGAATCTGACGGAAGAATTGTTCTTCTGAACGGTGAAATTTGCATCGGAAAGAAGCTAGTTGTGTGGGGAGCTATGAATGGGCTTTCCGCTGGAAAGCCGGTCTTTGCACTTCGCCATTCCTATTCTGGTCTGGTTGATGAGGCATGTTCTATAATTTCAAGTTATCCAAATGCTGTGCTCGTGGTCGAGGATTGCTTCAGCCTCCATGCGAGTCACCTATTAGGATTAGCTCGGCTGATATCAGCGAGTTCGGGTCGACTAATTCTCTCTGCACGCAGCATTTCGACCGAGGCAGAGTCTGTGAAAGTTAGGGACCTGCGCGCTATCCCATCACTTCTGGAAATAAATATTGGTAGGCTTCATTCGGAGGAGGTCGATCCCCTAATTGCCCTAATTGACCAAATTGCGGGCTGGCGAGATTTCCGAGCGCTGTCGCCATCCGACCGACGCCGGTTTGTCGAGGTAGATTGCAACGGTGTTATTCCGAGCGTCCTATTGCGCCTGCTTAAATCAGACTATGTGCGAGGAAAATATCGCGAGGAATATAACAAAACAAGTTATCTTGACGTGCATGATCGCAAAATGATCATCGCTGTGCTGTTGATTGCGAACATAGGATTTGATGCACCGATTTCGTTCATAAGTGATCTATTTGAAGAAGATTTTCTATCTGTATTAAAGCGTGCATCAATTCATGGCGATGCGTTCAAACTTGTGCGAGCAGAGGCAGGCATGGTGCGGACAGTTCCTTCTATAGGCGCGCGCACCCTACTCGGGAGTGTCGTCGAGGCGCGAGATATCGTGAATACAACGATTTACGTCCTTGAGAAGATGGCGCAAGAAATTAGGAGAAGTGATTTCCAACAACATGTATTTTTACAGTTGATGCGTTACTCTATTTTAAGCTCTGTCGTATCAGACAAGACAGAAATAAATCGCTTTTTCGATCACATTTCAAAAATTCAATATTTCAGAGAAATGCCACTTTTCTGGTTACAATGGCATATTGCCCTCTGCGCAGAGGAACGTTGGACTAAGGCTGAGGATTATCTGGATATGGGGTATACTGCAGCTCAGGCCTATGAAAAGAAGAGGGGTGAAAAATACAATAGAAAACAGTTGGATGATAGAAAAGCCAAATTCTTGGCTGCGCGAGCCATTTCTATAATGCGCTCTGGTCCGGAGTTATTTAGGGATATGAAAACGGCTATAGATATAGTCGGACGTTTAATACGCGACTCTGAAATAACTCATCATCCTTACGAGACTCTTCTGGACATCGTCCGAGCGTTACAGTCGAGAAAAAATACACTTCTGGACGAACAAAGTAAAATTCTTACAAAACAACTAGAATATATATTTACTCAAGCTAAAGACAGACTTTCTATTGTCGCAGAAGGGTATCAGCGCTCACATGCTGATGGCAGCATTAAGCAAATTGAAGCCGCTATAACCGGCTGAGGAGACAATGTGCGTACGAGACAATTCATATCAGAGTATTAAAAAGCACTCCGCGATTGGCTTGAATAGGTGCCGTAGCCGTCATCAACACCAAGTGTTGGGAATGGCGGTTTTCGGTAGTTATGTTCCGAAAAGTCCCCTTCCGCTTATCCCCTATTTAACCATAGCACCCGTCATGAGGTGAGGGTTGGCGGGAATAGACTATTGGGGCAAATTGACGGCAGCTATATCAGTGATCCTGCGATTTATCGCAGGATCACAAGTTTTTTAGCTTCATTTTATATGATTTGAACTCTTGCACCGTCCAAGCTCTCGCTAACGGCGCTGATAATTGCTGCATCATCGCATGGAACGCCGTCATACCAATCTCCGGGGATCTCGATGTATGTACCGGGTGGTGGACTACCACCTTTTCTAGGCATCCACTCTCATTCAGGTACGCGTCGGCGTTAATATGGGGGCCAAAAAAATTATAGTTCATCTTCGATGACTTACATCTCTTAAAAAGAGATTTTTTGCAGGTAAATTGAAATTTCTGCAACCAATATCTATTAACTCAATGTGCCTAAGATTCTAAATTTCAGGCGTAAACCATTCCGTATTTTCAGAGGCTTGCGTCTTTTTGAGGTTGGTGAGCGAGACCCCGGCAGACAGGTTCGAAGGATGCAGAACGGCAGGTATCAGCGTGAACTGACGTTGCAGGTATTGCATCGGAACGGCGTATGATGGGTCGATAGCTGTCATGCACGTGCATGCTGCGAATGGCTGATTTCTCTCACCTTTATCCCGATACCCGACTATCAGCTTTCCCCGCATGGCAGTCGTGATTTCCGATAGGTGACGGGAATGCTGCGTTCCGGGATGAGGGGCTGGGTGTTTCTGCGGTCGGATGGGATCCCGCGTGGGAAGCGGTGATCAGAGGAAGAGGGTGGCTTCGCCTTCTGTGCCGAATAACCGGCATCAGAGGAGAGTTTTCCATGACCACGACCACCATCCTGTCCCCTGCGTCCCGTGGTGCCGCGTCTGGCGGCTTCCGGATTGATCCCTCCCGTGGCGAACGCAGCGCCCGCGTATCGTCCGAGTGGTTCTCGCGCCCCGATGACGAGCGCTACCTGTCCCTGTCCGACCTGCATGCCGCCACACTGGCACGGGCGGATCGGGCCACGGCCCGCACTGTCGAGAGTCGCGCAATTCGCGTCGAGGCCTCGCGCGACAATGTCGAACGTCTGACCCTGACCGTGCCAGGACAGCATGAGCCGATTGCACCCACACACTGGTCCTTCGGCCAGATGTGCAGCCTGGTCAGCGCGCCGTCCTCCTATCTGCGCAATCTCCCGGCTCCGCTGGCGGCGATCAATCTGCAGCACGGGCTGCTGTCGCACCGCGCCGAACTGGTGAAAATGTTGGAGACCGAGGACGGGCGAGTGGAACTGCGCGCCGTGACCGGCCCTGATTACGGCCGCATCTGGGACCACGAACTGGTCGGTGCGGTAAGGAGGATCGCCGGCGACGGCACGGGTGACACCAACTGGAAGGTGCCGGGTGTCATCGACTGGGCCACCATGCGCGGGGGCCGATACCGGCTGCTATATCGGCGCGAACCGCAATGTGATCGGTAAGGTGACGTATAGCTGGTAATGGCTGCAAATATTAACTGTCAGTTATGCAATTAGCGCATGATGCAGCGGAGGTATCCTATACAGACGATCCATCCCGGCAGGAAATAACAGCGCGCGGCAGCCGCCGTCCGATATTTTTGGACGGGTTCATGCAACATACTGATTTAACTATACTTTCCGAAGAACTCAGAAAGCATGTCGCATGTGTCCCGACGGTGACATACGAAATATCGGCCACATCATACGCAACTTGAACATGCGAATGATTATTATTACAGGACATGAAAACAGCGGGAGATACGATGCACGACAAGGCAAAGCCCCGTGCGTCGATCTCCTTGGAGGCGGTGCCCGTGTCCTACGCGGACAAGATTTTTTTGGAAGTCCTTGAAAGCAACAGACGCCATCTTGTCGCGCTGGCGGCACGGGTTGTGGGCTGCGCATGGCGGGGCGAGGAAATCGTGCAGGACGCCTATATCCGCATCATCCGCGCCGGGGCCGCGCCACAGGACATCCAGCACCCGCTGGGTTACCTGAAACGGGTGATTTTCCGCCTCGCCATTGATGCACGCCGGGCAAAAGCCGTTGAACGTGCCTATGCGCAGGCCATCAGTTCTCCCGACAGACGAACCACATGCACTGACGGGGCAGGGGACGTGGATATCCCGCGCCCCGATGCCATCGAAATCCTGACGCCCGAACGCCAGCTTGCCAGCCAGGATGAACTCCGCCGCGTGCTGGTCTGCCTTGACGGCCTGCCCCCGCGCACCCGCCGCGCGTTTGAACTGAGCCAGCTCTATGGCCATAAACAGCGTGAAGTGGCCGAGATCCTCGGCGTCAGTTCCCCGCGCGTGCACGCCATGCTCCGGCAGGCCTTCCAGCGGATTACCGCGCAGCTTGGTGAAGAATGAAGCCCCGCCTGCCGGTGTTAATTTCCATGCAGTTCAATCGTCAGACAGAAAGGGAGATGTGAAAGCGCATGTCCTGCCTGCAAAGCATATGGGCCCATGACCGACATTCCCCCGCCTGACGCTGCCGATACGGCCCTTTCGTTCCTTCTCCGTGTGCAGGATGATCCCGGAAATGACTGCCTGAAGGCTGAACTCCAGCAATGGCGGCAGGCGGATCCTGCGCATGAACGGGCATGGCAGCAGGCATTGCGGGTCCGCCTGCTTGGCCAGATGGCCCTGCAGGGCGCGACACAGGCACAATCCCCGTCAAAGCCCACGCCCGACAACCTGCATCGTTTCCCGGTCCGCAGATGGCGGGCGGGGCCGCTGGCAACTGCGGCGGCAGCCGCCATTGTCCTTGCCTGCGCGCCTTCGCTGCGCCTGTGGTTTCAGGCGGATTACACCACGACAACAGGCCAGACGCGTCAGATTGCCCTGGATGATGGTAGTCACGTGACCCTGGACAGCGCATCCGCCATTGCCGTGCACATGCAAGGCGATACACGCCGGGTCGTGCTGCTGAAAGGGGAGGCTCTGTTTCAGGTAAAGCATGATCCCCGGCGGACCTTCGTGGTGGAGGCCGATGGCATGGTGTCACGCGATATTGGCACGGTGTTTGACGTACGCAGCGGAGCCGGACACGTCGTGCTGGGGGTTGGTGAGGGCACGGTCGGGCTGCGCGCACCACAGGCGGGAATAGCAGCCGAGCAGACCGTCAATGCCGGTGAACAGATCGATATTACGGAAAAGACCGGGGCCGTTCGCCGCTCCGCCATTTCACCCGACAGTGTCGGATCATGGAATTCAGGCCTGTTTGGTGCCAGTGCGGTCAGTGTTGCAGATATGCTGGGTATATTGCGCCGCCATTATCCCGGCTATGTCATCGTGCGCGGAGCCATACCCGCCAGCAGGCTGGTGGGCGGCGTATATGACCTGCAACACCCGGCCGACAGCCTGCGCATGCTGGTTACATCATCCGGCGGGTCCATGCGCGAAGTGGCGGGACGTATTCTGGTTATCAGCTTTCCCGGTTGATCCGGCGCGGACAGCCGGCAAAGCAGTCCTGTCCTGCACAAAAAAGTCCCTGAACGTGCAACCGCTATTAAATTCCGCTGGCGTGGCCCGTCATGTTTTGTGAGACGAATTGATCTTAATTCGCATTTGCAAGACGGCAGGCAACATTTCCATGGCAGCAAGCGTTGATATCCCCACCGCTACAGGCACCCGGTTCCGTCATATTCTGCTGACTGCAGTGGCCTTTTCTACATACGGAAGCCTGACATGCGCGGGTGCGCTGGCCGCACCATCTGCCGGGGTCAACACTGGCACGGTCCTGTCCTTCCATATCGCGCAGAAACCCCTGCGTGATGCGCTGGTGGAGCTGGGCACGCAGGCCCGCGTACGCCTGATCTTTGCTGCCGACAGCATACCGAATATCACGGTCGCCCCCCTGAACGGCACGTTTTCGGTGCCGGACGCAATCGGGCGACTGCTGGGTGGGACAGGACTGACATTTTCCAGCCGGGACGGCGCGTTCTACATCCAGAAAGCTGCGACCGCCAGCATCACGCTCGGACCCGTGCGGGTGGGCGGCACCGTGGCGCATGAAAGTGCCACCGGACCCGGCGTAGGCTACGTGGCGACCAATACCCTGACCGGGTCAAAGACCGACACGCCCATTATCGAGATACCGAACTCGATCCACGTCATTACCAAACAGCAGATGATCGACCAGCAGCCCCAGAACGTGATGGAGGCGCTGCGCTACACCCCCGGCGTGCATGTGGAGGGGCTGGGCGGCTTCGCCAATGGCGTGGGCAGTGGATACAATAACGGCAGTATCGTGCAGCGTGGCTTTGCCACCGCGCAGTTTGTCGATGGCATCCGGTCATATTCCAACAGCGCGGGGGAGACCGCGTTCCTTGAGCGTATCGAGGTCATGAACGGCCCGGCCTCGGTGCTGTATGGCCAGACCACACCGGGCGGCCTGATCGGCATGAGCCTGAAGAAACCGACCGATACCCCGCTACGCAATGTCACCCTTGGCTTTGGTAACTGGGGGCGGTACGAGGCCACGTTTGATGTCAGTGACAGGGTCACGAAGTCCGGGAACGTGCGCTACCGCATTGCCGGTATTGGCGTAACCCAGGGCACGCAGACCAACTATATCGACTATCACCGCGTGGGCGTCCTGCCCTCCATTACATGGGACATAGACCACAAAACATCACTGACCCTTCTGGGCAGCTATATGTACACACCAGGCGATGGCATCAACATGACGCAGCTTCCGCCCAGCGTGCTGCTTGATACCAACGGTTATGGCCGCATTCCCCGCAGCCGCTTTCTGGGTGACAGGAACTGGAACGAGTCAGGCCAGACGGATGCCATGTTTGAATACCAGTTCAAGCATACTTTCAACCGCTGGATCGACTTCAGCCAGACCATGCGTTTTGAAAGCTCGAAATTTCGTGACAGGGTGCTCATGCGCGGCGAAGGCATGGTGACGGACCAGCTATATGCCCGTTCCCCCGTCGAGAGCGACTGGCCCAGCACCACCATCGGACTCGATACGCGCGTAAGCGGTAAACTGCCGATTGGCCCGGTTACGAATACCTGGGTGGTTGGCACGGATTTCCGTCAGTACACCAGCGCGGACAGGTCGCAGACCGACCACACGGGTGGCAGCAACGGTTATCCGGGGCAGGATGGCTATACGCTGGTCAATGTCTATAACCCGCAGAGCAATTACGTGCCCTGCATGGACATCCATTCCGCAAGCTGCATTGTTACCGGCTACCAGAGCCACCAGCGCTATTTCCAGGAAGGCATCTATTTTCAGGACCAGCTTAAATACAAGGGGCTGTCCGTTATCCTTGGCGGCCGGCAGGACTGGGTGAATTATCATGGCTATACCGCGCAGACGAGCAACGAGAACGCCACCCATACCTACACCTATACCCGCACCAGTGCCCTGCCACGGCCGCAGGCGGCCTTCACATGGCGCGCGGGGCTGGTATACCAGTTCAAATTTGGCCTTGCGCCCTATTTCAGCTACTCCACTTCCTTCGTGCCGCAGAGTTCGCGCAATTGGCAGGGCAACCTGTTTCCGCCGCTGACCGGCAAGCAGCTTGAAGCAGGGCTGAAATACCAGTCGCCTGACCAGAAAATATTTCTGCAGGCCGCCGCTTTCCGGATCGAAGAGGATCATTACCTGATTACCGACCCTGACCACCCGAATTTTTCGGCTGACGCAGGACGTGTGCGCTCGCAGGGCTTCGAGCTTTCGGCCAATGCCAACTTCACCCGCGACCTGCGCTTCATGGCCTCCTATACCTATGATGCCGCGACCTATCTGAGCACCAACCTGAGCGATGTGCAGGAATATCCCAACGGCACCACAGGCGGTACGATATCAGAAAAAGGAAAATACATAGGCGAGGGGATTCCCCGCAACATGGCCTCTGCCTTTCTGGATTACACGCTTCCCACGCGTTATCTCAAGGGCTTCGGCATCAATGGCGGCGTGCGGTATAACGGCTTTACCTATTCCGATGACGTGAACAGCTTCAAGGTGCCTGCCTATGTCCTGTTCGATATCGGCGCGCATTACGATTTTGGGCAGGCCACCCCCATCCTGAAGGGATTGCGGGGACAACTGTCCATCTCCAACCTGACCAACAAATATTACATCACCTCATGTGGAGGTACTTACTCATGCTATATCGGGCAGGGTCGGCGTGTTTACGGCAACCTGAGCTATAGCTGGTAAAACCATACTGAAAAAACGGTTCATCCCATCGTCATTTCCTGCAGGAGGTGCCCGTCATGAACCGCATGCAGTCTTCATATACGGACGTCCTGCGTGCCCTGTGGCGTCTGCAACGTCCTGTTACGCTGGGGGCGACGCTTGTCGGCACGGCAGGCGTGCTTGCAAGCGCATGGCTGCTGTCAGGCATCAATGATACCCTGCATGCGCCCGACAGGCTGAACCCAGTTCTGGCGCTGAAACTTGCAGGGCTGGGCCATGCCCACAAGGTCAGGCTGGAGCAGGGCCGTTTCAGCACCACCGACCTTTCCACCGGACGGCGCAGGCGTCTGGTGCAGGCGCTTGCTGAACACCGGCCAGTCCTGATGCTGGACGAGTGGGCAGCCGATCAGGACCCGGTTTTCCACCGTATTTTCTACACTGAAATCCTGCCTGAACTGAAATCGGCAGGGCGAACGCTGATCGTCATCTCGCATGATGACCACTATTTCGCGGCGGCTGATCATATCATCCATCTGGATGAAGGGCGCATCATAAACGACAGCCACCCGACCGGAACGGGGCAGGGGAGGCATGCCACGCGGGCACAGGGACGCCATCCATCGGAAACAGGCACCATGGTCCCGCCGGTAATATAAAAATCGGGTTTCTTATGAAAAAATCTGCCGCTGGCTCGTCTTTATAACAGAGGCGACATTCAGGTCGGTCCGCTGGCAGGACAACAGGGCCGGACGCCTGCTGATTTTTTTCGGCGCAGTCAGGGGCAAGACACAATGGAACAGGCTGGAGCCAGTGTAGAATTAAATTGCAACTCATTCTCAAAATCATTATTAAAATGATGGTCCCCATGACACCCCGCGCCCTTCGTCGATGGTTCAGCGTTCATAAGTGGACCAGCCTTGTCTGCACCGTCTTCCTTCTGATCGTATGCGTAACCGGATTGCCGATGCTGTTTTCCGAGCAGATATTCGATACTTTCGTCGGTGATGACGACCCGCCTTACGAAAGTTTGCCTGCGGATATACCGAATGCCAGTCTCGATGTAATCGTGCAGAAGGCGAGGGCGCTCTATCCGGGTCAGATCATCACCAGTGTCAATCCGGATGACGATGAACCGGCGGTGCTGGTCTCCATGGCTCCAAGCTGGCAGGCCCTGAAGGACGACGAGAACCATCCCGACCGCCATTCCGGTCACTGGATCAAGTTCGACGCCCGCACGGCCAAAATGCTGAAACAGTCCCGCCCCGCCGATGCCCCGAAAGAGCCGCGCACCTGGACCGGCATCATCATGGGCATCTGCAACCGGCTGCATGTCAGTCTGTTTGCTGGACTACCCGGCCAGCTGTTTCTTGGCCTTATGGGTGGCGCGTTCGGCGCCTCTCTCATTTCCGGTACGGTGCTGTATGGCCGCTTCATGAAGCGGCTGCCGTTTGGCTCGGTCAGGCGGGATCGGGCGTCACGGCTGACGTGGCTTGACCTGCATAACCTGCTGGGGGCCGCCACGCTGGTCTGGGCAACGGTGGTGGGCTTTACCGGACTGGTCAACGAACTCCAGACCCCGCTGTTCGGGCTGTGGCGCGTGACCGATGTGCGCCAGATCCTCAAACCCTACGCCAATTTGCCAGTGCCGTCGCAGGAGCATCTGTCCTCCGTGCAGGCCGCCTTTGACACGGCGGCCAAGGCGACTCCCGGCAATGAAGTCACGGGTCTGTCCTTCCCCGGCGCGTCCTTTGGCAGTCCGGTGCATTACGTGCTCTGGACGCGTGGTGCGACACCCTTGCGAGCACGTCTGTTCACGCCGGTGCTGGTCGATGCCCGCACGGGCGAACTGACCGGGGCCTATCCCATGCCGTGGTATCTGCGCTTCCTCGAAATCTCCCGTCCGCTGCATTTCGGGGATTATGGCGGTATGCCGCTGCGCATCCTCTGGGCGCTGCTCGATGTGGTGGTGATCGGCGTGCTGGTCAGTGGTCTGGTGCTGTGGGTCGTCAAGCGCAGGATCGCCACCGATGTCCGTCTGCGGGCGCTGGGTTACGACCTGGATGACGCGGACGATGCGACTGCCCCTGTCCTGACGACGGAGACGGTCCGATGAATGCCGTCTCTCCCGAAATCCCCATGCCACCTAATCCTGTTTCAGCATCCCGTCCGTCCGTCGCCGTCTGGCCATGGCCGATCGCGTTAGGCGCACTCACCATCTTCGGGCTGCTCTCCGCCCTGCTGGGCCAGCATGGCATCTGGCTGGTCCTGTGCTGGGCTGCCCTCTCCATTCCTCTCATCGTGACGGTCGCCTGCGTCCTGCGGGCATGGTGCTGCACACCGTCTGTCAAAGGAGGTCAGTCATGACCCCGATCTCGTTCTCCCCATGGAACATGTTCTTCAATGCCGGGCCTGTGGTCCGGTGTGTGATGATCCTGCTGAGCGTGGCCAGTCTGCTGACATGGACGATCTTTATCGCCAAATCGGTCGAACTGCTGCGTGTGCGACTCAAGCTCAAGAAAGCCGAAAAAGCGCTGGAAGAGGCCAATACGCTGGACCTTGGCGAGGAATGGACACGCGGCAATTCCTCCATCGCCCATACGCTGGTCATGGCCGCCGAGACCGAGCGCACACGCTCTGCCGACATTCCCGATGACAGAGAGGGGCTGAAGGAACGCATCATCCTGCATCTGGAACGGCTGGAGGCGGCCGAGGGGCGCAGGCTCATGCGTGGCACCGGCGTTCTGGCCACCATTGGCGCGACCTCGCCTTTCATCGGCCTGTTCGGCACGGTCTGGGGTATCATGACGTCCTTCACCGGCATTGCCGCCAGCAAGGCGACCAGTCTCGTCGTGGTCGCGCCCGGTATTGCCGAAGCCCTGCTGGCAACGGCGCTGGGTCTGGTGGCCGCGATCCCGGCGGTGGTGATCTACAATCATCTCGCCCGCCAGACGGCCTCGTGTCGCGCACAGGTTGCCGACCTCACAGCGCTGGTGATGCGTCTGGTCTCACGCGATCTGGGCCGCACGCAGATGCTCATGGCCCAAGGTAATATCGTGCGGCTTGGGCCGCAGGCGCGCGATGTCCGCACGGCAGCGGCGGAGTGAGCCGTCATGATCCGCATGCGTCACACCGATGAAAGCCCGCACGAAGCTAGCGAGATCAACGTCACCCCGTTCATTGACGTGATGCTGGTGCTACTGGTGATCTTCATGGTCACCGCCCCGCTGACCACGGTGAACGTGCCGGTGGACCTGCCATCCTCGACCGAGAAGCCGACGCCGCGCCCGGACGATCCGGTGTTCCTGACAGTGAAGGCCGATCATGGTCTGGCGCTGGGAGAGGATGACATCAGCACCGATGCTCTCCCCGGCGCGCTGGAGACCGCGACCAAAGGCAACAAGGAGGAACGCATCTTTCTGCGCGCCGACAAGACAGTCGATTACGGCACGCTGATGGGTGTCATGGATAAGCTGCGGTCTGCCGGCTACCTCAAGGTCGCACTGGTCAACCTGCAGGGGCAGGAGGAAGGCAGCGAAGCTGGCACGACAACGGTGTCGACCGGTTCCACAACCTCGGGTCGTGCTCCTGCCACGGCTCCCGCTGCGGGAGGCGCGCCGTGAGCAGCACGGCTGACATGGCGGGTACGCCACATCCTGCTGGCGTGACACAGGATACGGTCCCGCCATCTTTTGCCGAGTGGCAGAAAAGGCAGGCCCGTCTGACCCGGCGTCACGATGCGCTCCGCTGGGGCCTGTCCTTCCTCGCCGTGCTCGCCGTCAGTGGCGGGGCGGTCTGGTGGGTCATGCGCCTGCCGCCACCCGTGATGGCCGTGCCGGAACCGCCTCCCGCGGCCATTGCCATCGACATGGCCCCGGAACCCGTTTCGACACCGACGCCGCCAACGGATGCGCCGATCGGCCCGAAGCAGACCCAGTCCATTCCCGATCCGGCCCCGGTCGAGCCGCCGAAGAACACGGCCCCGCCGTCGCCCGCGCCCAATCCGCCAGTCCCGGTGCCCAAGCCCGAGAAACCGCGCAAGATCGTCAAGAAGAGCAAGCCGGTGCCAATGCTCAAAAAGCCGATCCCGGACAAAACGCCCCCGGCCGAAGCCACGACCGCCCCACCGTCCTCGGAAGCGCCGCCCGCGCCCACGCAGGCCGCCCCCGCGCCCGGTTCGTCATCGGCCCATGCGTCGCATGACCCGGTGACCTGGCAGGGTGCGTTGCTGGCGCAGCTTGAAAAGTTCAAGCGTTACCCGTCCGACGCCATGGCCGACCATCAGGAAGGCGTGCCCACCGTGACCTTCTCCATGGACCGCAAGGGTCATGTGCTCTCGGTCATACTCGCCAGCAGCTCCGGTCATGCGCTGCTGGATCAGGAAGCCATAGCGCTCCCCAAACGTGCCCAGCCTCTGCCCATTCCGCCGGACAGTGTCGCAGGCGAACTCATTACACTCACGGTTCCGGTGGAATTCTATCTCCACCACAACTGATAATTAATGGATAACAAGAGGGGGTAGCAGATGCCCGTATTCTTGAACCGTCGCCGCGCCGGGCTTGATGTCAATGGAATTCGCCCCGGCATGGGCGCGAACCGTAACGCAGTCCGGCGGCTCGAAGCCCGCTGCCAGAAAGCATGCGTCAGGGTGACCAACCTGCGTCGTGTCCTGCTACATGGGATCGTCGAGGCCGGTCCGGGCACGACGGTCACTGAAATATGGCGCACGCTGGGGCGAATGATGCAGGATCGCGCGCCCAGTCTGGCTTCCATTCAGCGTAACCTGGACCTGTTTGTTGCGCATGGTATTATGCGACGCGACGTGTCTTCCGACCATGTCCTGCGTTACCGTATTGCCCCCGTCCGCACAGGCAGGATTGCAATCACCTTTGTCGAAGCGGACACGGGACAGAAAATTCCCTGTAACGCCCCTGGGATTGCCAGTCTGCTGCGACAACTGGCTGCCCAATACGGGCTGTCCGTGCAGGGCGCGTCCATCACCGTTTCAACCACTCACCCAAACGCTACCGATGTCTTGCTGTAGCAACAGAAAAAAGCCACGAATTGGCAGGGCCACTATGCGGGCACCCGCCGGGAGCGTTGGCGCACCATTCATGCCTGATCCGAGGGAGCCTGCCAGCGGGAGGGGCGTGATCAGGCCGCTGTCAGGCACGTGGCTGGAACGTGATGTCCTGCAGGATATTACGAGGCAGGACTGATACGATACGGTCCAGATGCGGCCGGGGGCCGGTGGTGAATTATACCGCCATTGGCCCGCAAGAGGCTGCACGGGCCAGACTCATGCCTTTGACTGCCTGAACATCCAGTCGCGTGCGGCCCGGATGTAGAAGAACTTGCGCGCCGAGCCCATGTGATCAACTCCATCAAATGTCAGGAACGTGACATTGGCGTCTTTTGCAAGGTAGCCATTGACCTGATCCGTCAGCTTCTGCTGGCGATCAACAGGGAAGATGAGGGCAGGGTCAAGCTGTTCTTTCGGGCGCACGACCGTGCCCCCCGCCTTTTCCCATACCGGCACGCATTTCTCGTTCCATGGCGTGGCCTTGTCATCTTCCGAACCGGTGATGATCAGGATCTTCTGTCTGGCAAGGGGCACGACATCGACCGGCCGCTGCTGGCCCGCGATGATCAGCCCGGCGGCAAAGGTTTCCGGATGTCTGGCCATCAGCCACAGCGATGTCATGGCTCCCATGGACCATCCGGTACAGTAAACCCGTTTCGGGTCGATCTTCAGGACTTTGTCACGTCGGTCCGCCCGGTTGGGGTTGCCATAATTCCACGTGTTGCCGAGCAGGGATTCAACCAGCCGGTAGGTATTCTCCACGTCCGATGTATGTTCCCAGTAATCGTTCATGGTCGTGCGCTCGTAGCGGGGGGTAATGACCACGCATTCATGTCTGTCCTGCTCTTCAGGCAGGCTCCAGATACTGGCGATGCACTGTTCGGTCAGAGTCTGGGCACAGGTGCCATCGGGGCTGGTGCCGGAATGGGTAATGGCGAGGACAAGGGGATAGGCCCGGTTTTCGCCGCCTTCGGCCAGAAAGGATTTCGGCAGGTATATGCTGTATTCCAGCCATGCGGAACGCGTATCATCCCACCACCAATGGTTCTGTTCCCATGCATCGACGCCACGGATCGCGACCCGGTTGCCGTGATGCCCCGTGTTGCTCCATACGGTTTTGCTGGCGGCATAGGCCACGCCGCCCGTGGTTCTGACGCCCTTGTCCTGTATCAGCGTAACCCTGTCGCTATCGGTGGTGGGCAGGCTGAGGTCAGGGTCATGGGCGAACTCGGCAATGACATACCGGCCGGGAACATTTTTGCGGTCGGGGAGAAGCGCCGGGGCGTCATTGGTATAAAGGGCCGCGACAGGGCGTGGCCTTGCTTTCGCCGTCGTGTCATTCTTGTCGGGTTCTTGTGGCATGCCGGCAAAGAACCCGCTGGCGGCAGGAAAAACAGCCGCCGTGTAGGTATCCGGCGCCAGACTGGCCGGGTCAATCGCAACATCGTATTCCACTGCGATGCCGTAAACCTTCTCGCCGCCGCCCGTGACCTCGCACAGGGCGCAGATACCCTGAAGGCCGGGACTTACAGGCCTGTGGGGACCGGGACCATCCTGACCATCCGGCCCACCGGACGATGCCGCCATGAAACCGTGCCCGCCCCCTGCGGCATGGACCTGCCGGGCACTGGCGCCCATGGTGGCGGCGACACCTGCAAACATGGCGCCGGCCGCCACGAAATCGCGTCTTGATACATCGGTCATGGGTCTGTTCTCCGATCAGGGGCTGATATGATTATGAAAATACCGTCAGCGTTATAAAATGACGCGATAAACCATGGCACACGCACATTGCCTTCCCTATTCCCGCGCATGCTTTTCAAGGAAGGAGGGAACCAGCGGGTTATCGCGCTGGAGGGAATTCTTGCTGGGCAGTTGCGACACGTCCCATCCGCCACCAAGGTCGGCAATCAGCTTCACGCTGGCCAGCAGGCGGTTTTCCTGAATCTGCAATGCAGTTTCCTGATCCCCCAGCGCGGTCTGCTGGGTGGTGATGACGGTGGTGTAGATGGCGGTGCCAAAACGGTATTCATTCATCGACACATCAACCGCCTTGACTGCCGCACGCACGGCGGCATCCTGCTGGCTGGCCTGGTGTTCAAGAATACGCAGGCTGGAAAGCTGGTCTTCCGTATCCTGCAGGGCGGTCAGCACGGTCTGGCGATAGGTGGCAACCGCGTTGTCATAATCGGCATTGGCTTCCTGGACGGCCGCCGTCCGTGCGCCGCCTTCAAACAGCGTCTCGCTGCCCGCGGCACCTAGTGACCAGATCCGGTTGGCAACCTGAATCAGTGACTGGACCGGATTGCCGCTATAGCCATAGGCAGCGGACAGGGTGACATCGGGGTAGAAGGCGGCAATCGCGGCCCCGATTTCCGCATTGTATTCCTCCATCGCGCGTTCGGCGGCGGCAATGTCGGGGCGGCGTTGCAGCAGCGTCGCGGGCAGGCCGACCGGCACGGCCGGAATGGCCGCAGGCATGGCGGCGCGCGCAATGGTCAGATCGGCGGGCGCGCGGCCCACCAGCACCGCAATTGCATGCTCGTATTCCGACCGCGCCACATCCGTTGCGGTCGCACTGGCGCGGGTCTGGTCCAGTTCGGTTTCAGCCTGCAGTTCGTCGCCTGCATTCAGCGTGCCGCCCTCGTGCTGGTTGCGGATGATTTCAAGATTATGCGCATACAGCGCTGCCGACTGGTCCAGCAGCGACTTGAGGGATTCCTCATAGCGCATTTCAAAATAGTCCTGCGCCAGCTGCGACTGGTACGACAGGCGGGCATTGGCAATATCGGCGGCACTGGCCTGTGCGGCGGTCACCTGTTCCTGTATCTGGCGGCGGATCTTGCCCCACAGGTCCAGATCCCAGTCGGCACTCAGCTCGGCAGCATAGGTATTGCGCGTGGAGCCGGTGCTGTAGGTGGTGCCGCTGGTTGACGTCGCAGTACTGCCCTGACTATTGCGCGCAAAGCTGAGATCGCCGGAAAGCGTTGGATAGAGGCTGGCCTTCGCCGCATTCACCATGGCCCGCGCCTTGCGGTACTGGGCTTCGTATTCCTTCAGGTTCTGGTTGGACAGCGCCACCTGGTCCTCAAGCGCGTTCAGGGTGGGGTCATGATAGACCAGCCACCACTGGCCCTTTGGTATTGCCGCCATATCCGGCTGGCTGACGGTCCAGCCAGGGGCGGGTTGCAGTTCCTTGAACCGGGCCGAGATAACGGGCGCAGGGTGTTTATAGCGCGGGCCAACCATCAGGCAGCCTGACAGCGTGAGCGTCGCCAGCACGGCCGTCGTGCCGCGCAGGGCCGCGTGCAGACGGGCGGAAAGGGAAGAACGATACGGCATGGAACTGTCCTGATACGTCATCATGCTCATGAGGAGCGGGCAGGGCGCACGACGCGCGCAATGGCATGGAAAATGGCGGGAAGGCGCCGACGCCCCCACTGGCCCAGACGGTCGAGATACAGGTACACGACCGGCGTGGTGTACAGCGTCAGGATCTGGCTGAACAGAAGCCCGCCCATGATCGCGATGCCCAGCGGGCGGCGCAGTTCCGCGCCGTAGCCGTTGCCCACCACAAGCGGCAGCGCGCCCATGGCGGCGGCAATGGTCGTCATCATGATCGGGCGGAAGCGCAGCAGGCAGGCGGTATGGATGGCGTCCTGTGCCGGGCGGTTATGGTTGCGTTCCTCGGTAATGGCGAAATCCACCAGCATGATGGCGTTCTTCTTCACGATCCCGATCAGCAGGATCAGCCCGATCAGCGCAATCAGGTCAAACTCCTGCCCCAGCAGGTACAGCGCCAGCAGCGCCCCCACCCCGGCCGAGGGCAGGGTGGAGAGAATGGTCAGCGGATGGACATAGCTTTCATACAGGATGCCAAGCACCAGATAGACAGCACCCAGTGCCGCCACGATCAGCAGCGGTTCATTGCTCGCCGAACTCTGGAACTGGGCGGCGGTGCCGGCAAAATGCCCGTGCACGCTTGTCGGCACCTGCAGCCGGGCGATCTCCTCATTGATGATCCGCGTGGCATCGGACATGGAGGCACCGGACGCCAGGTTGAACGACAGCGTGGCCGCCAGCGACTGCCCCTGATGGTTCACACTGAGCGGCATGGTGGCGGACTGCATACTGGACACGACCGAAAGCGGGACCATCGTCTCCGCCGTAGACGACACGGCCGACCCGCTGGAGGCCCCGCTGCCACCGGCAAGGCTGTTCTGGATCTGGTTGGCGAAGGACTGGCTGCTGAGCGAGGATGCGGTGGTGGACGTGGTGGAGGCGGACGTGACCTTGATCGTATTGCTCTGCGTGCTGCCGCTGGCGGTGCCCCCTGATGTGCTGACCCATACCTGCTGCAGGATATCGGCATTGTCCCAGTATTTCGGCAGGACGTTCATCACCACCCG
Organism: Gluconacetobacter entanii; assembly: GCF_013155425.1. Lineage (NCBI taxonomy): Bacteria > Pseudomonadati > Pseudomonadota > Alphaproteobacteria > Acetobacterales > Acetobacteraceae > Gluconacetobacter > Gluconacetobacter entanii. The sequence goes on from NZ_JABJWD010000027.1 coordinate 21,971, forward strand.
GTACTGGTTCAGCGGGTTGTAGATGACCGAAGCCGCACGCTGGCCAAAGGCGTCATAGATCGTGTTGGAGATCAGTTGCGGGGTCAGGTTCGTCCGCCCCGATACGTCACGGTTGATCATGACATTGGTGGAAAGCCCGCCCTGCTGTACATCCGATGAGACATCGCGCAGTTCAGCATGCTTCTGCAGTGCCGCCTGCAGGCGGGGAATCCAGTGATATAGTGTCGCCGCGTCATCGCTTTGCAATGTGTACTGATAGGCCCCGTTGGCCTGCCGCCCGCCTGAGGGCAGGAGGCTGGGCAGCATGGCAATGAACTGCCCGCCCACAAGATCATGCGTGCGGTGGGTCAGGTCGGCCAGTGTCTGGCTGATGGTGGTCCTGCGCTGTGCCTTGTCGATCAGGTCAATGAAGATATTGGCCTGGTTGCTGGAATTGCGGCCACCAACAAAGCCGGTCACGCCGGAGACCTGAGCGTTCTCCAGAATGTTCTTTTCCACCTGATCGACCTTCGCCAGCATCTCATCAAAGGAAGTGGCCTGATCGGCGACGAGATGCGCCATCATCATGCCGGTGTCCTCGGTCGGGAACAGGCCCTTGGGCATGAATACGAACAGCACGCCCATCATCCCGATGGTGACAGGCAGCGAAAGCAGCACCAGCCTGCGATGGCGCAGTGCCGTGGCCAGTGAGCGGCCATAGGCATTTTCCACATAAGCAAAGCCGCGTTCCATCCGCACGGAAAGGCGGGACCAGAAATTGGGCTTTCTGTCAGCCCGCGCGTCCCCCGATGGCAGGATCCGCGCACACATCATGGGTGTAAGCGTGAGCGAGAGCATCATGGAGACGAGTACCGTCACCGAAATGGTCACGGCGAATTCATGCAGCAGGCTGCCCATCAGTCCCCCCAGCATGAGAATGGGCAGGAACACCGCCACCAGCGAGATGGACACCGACAGCACGGTAAAGGCTACTTCCTGCGCGCCCTGCAGCACCGCATCGGCGCGGCTCGCCCCCTGTTCCATATGGCGGCTGATGTTTTCGATCACCACGATGGCGTCATCCACCACGAAGCCCGTCGCAATGGTCAGCGCCATGAGCGAGAGACTGTCGAGCGAATAGTTCATTAGCTTCATCACGCCAAACGTCGTGACCAGCGATGCGGGAATAACCAGGGCCGGCACGATGGTCGTGCGCGGCGAACGCAGGAACACCAGCACCACGCCCACCACCAGCAGCACCGACAGGACCAGCGTGCTCTTGGTATCGGTCAGGGCGGCCTGGATGGTGGCGGAACGGTCCATGCCGACATGCAGCTCCACATCGGCGGGCAGGGCGGCCTTCAGGGTCGGGAACTGCGCCCTGATCTGGTTGATGGTCTGGACCACGTTGGCCCCCGCACGCGGAAAGACAATGGCCAGAACGGCAGGCTTGCGGTTGAAGAAGCCACCATTTTCAACATTTTCCACCCCGTCGGTCACTTGTGCCACGTCCTCCAGCCGCACGGGACGCATGTTGCGATAGGCCACGATCAGACCCTTGAGGTCCTGCGCGCCATGAACCTGATCGTTGGTCTGCAGGATCAGGCGCTGCCTGCCGCGATTGAGGAACCCCTTGGGCGTATTGGCATTGGCGGAGGACAGGGCGGCACGGATATCCTCGAACCCGATGCCGTATTTGAACAGGGCGAGGGGATTGAGTTCCACCCGCACGGCAGGCAGCGCCGCCCCACCCAGCATGAGCTGCCCCACGCCACTGATCTGGGACAGATGCTGTTCAAGCACATTGGTCGCCACGTCATAGACCTGTGCGGGCGTTCTGGTGTCCGATGTAAGGGCAAGCACCATGACCGGCATGCCGGCGGTATTGGCTTCGACATAGGTCGGGTTCTGCCGCAGGGTGGCGGGCAGGTCCGCGCGGGCTGCCACGATGGCCGCCTGCACGTCACGCGCGGCGCTGTTGATGTCGCGGGAGGTATCGAACTGCAGGGCAATGCTGACCTGCCCGGTCACGGATTGCGATGTCATCTCGCTCAGCCCGGCAATCGTGCCCAGATGCCGCTCCAGGGGTTCGGCAATCGTGCTGGCAATCTGCTCGGGCGTGCCACCGGCCTGCTGGGCCTGCACCTGAATGACCGGCAGGTCCACATTGGGGAGATCGGATACAGGCAGCAGCCAGTAGCCGATGGCGCCGGCAATCATCATGCCGATCACGATAAGCGTGGTGCCGATCGGGCGCTTGATGCACAGGGCGACGATCGACATTTCAGCGTGCCTCCCCTGACGGCGTGGGTGGCGCGGACGTATGGCGGGCGCGGAAGGCAGCAAACCGCAGGCGCACCCGCTCCATGAACAGGTAGATGACCGGCGTGGTGAACAGGGTCAGCAACTGGCTTACGGCCAGACCGCCCACAATGGCATAACCCAGCGGGCGGCGCAGTTCCGATCCCGTGCCACTACCGATCACCATGGGAATGGCGCCCAGCATGGCGGCCAGCGTGGTCATCAGGATCGGGCGGAAGCGCAGTCGGGCCGCACGGGTTATGGACTGCACGGAATCCAGCCCTTCCACACGCTCCGCCTCCAGCGCGAAATCGATCATCATGATGGCGTTTTTCTTCACGATGCCGATCAGCAGGACGATCCCGATCACCCCCATCACATCCAGCCCCGAACCCGAGACCCACAGCACCAGCAGCGCGCCAATGGCGGCCGAGGGCAGGGTGGATAGGATGGTTAGCGGGTGGATGAAGCTTTCATACAAAACACCCAGCACGATATAGACCGCAACAAGGGCGGCCAGTATCAGCCAGGCCTCGTTGCTCATGCTGCCTGCAAACACGGCGGCCGTGCCCTGAAACGATGTCTGCATGGTGGCGGGCAGATGCAGTGATTTTTCCACCCGCGTGATGGCATCCGTCGCCGCACCGAGCGAATAGCCGGATGCAACATTGAATGAAATGGTCGATGCCGGAAACTGCGCCACATGGGTAATCAGCAGCGGCGCGGTGGATGCCGTCGTGCGGGTCACCATGCTCATGGGCACAAGGCCGGAGGAGGGATCACGGGTCGGGCCGGACGTACTTGTGGCCCCGCTGCCGCTGGCGGCCAGATACAGTTTGTCCAGTGCCTCGGGCGTGGTCTGCAGCGCGGGGTCGGCCTCCAGGATCACGCGATACTGGTTGGACTGGGTATAGATGGTGGAAATCTGGCGCTGTCCAAAGGAATCATAGAGCAGGTTGTCCACCGTTTCCGGCGTGACGGAAAAGCGCGCCCCCGTGGCCCGGTCCAGTGTCACGGTCGCGGCCAGCCCCTGCGCCTGCAGGTCGGACGTGACATCGGCCAGGGCCGGTTCCCTACGCAGGGCATCGATCAGGCGCGGGACCCATGTGGCAAGGCGGTTCGTATCGGAATCCGCCACCAGGAACTGGTACTGGGTGGCTGATACGTTGGTGTTCAGCGTCAGGTCCTGCACCGGCTGCAGGTAAAGCTGGGTTCCGGCTATGGTGGCTGTCTCGCGCTGGATGCGCTGCGCCACCTTTGCGGCCGAAAGGCTGCGCCTGTCATGCGGCGTCAGGTTGATTTCAAAACGCCCGCGATTGAGCGTGGTGTTGTCCCCATCCACGCCGATATAGGAGGACAGGCTGACAACATCCGCATCCTTCGCAATGGCTGCCCCCAACTGCTGCTGCAGGTCGCGCATCGCATCGAACGAGATGGAGGCATCCATGACCGATACGCCCTGAATGACGCCGGTATCCTGCTCGGGAAACAGTCCCTTGGGAATGACCACGACCAGCAGCCCGGTCAGCGCCAGCGTTGCCACGAACACGGCAAGGGTTGCGCGCTGGTGGCGCAGCACGCGCGTCAGCCCCCGGTCATAGGCATCGATAACCCGGACAATCAGCCGGTCGGTCGCCTGTGCCCAGCGCGGCTTGGTGGTGGCATGCGCCTTGTCCTTGAGCAGGCGCGCGCACATCATCGGCACGAGTGTGAGCGAGACCACGGCGGACAGGATGATGGTCACCGCCAGCGTCACGGCAAATTCATAGAACAGCCGCCCGATCACATCGCCCATGAACAGGAGCGGGATCAGCACGGCGATGAGCGAGATGGTGAGCGAGACGATGGTAAAGCCGATCTCGCCCGCGCCCTCCAGCGCCGCAGTCATCCGGTCGCGGCCCATTTCGATATAACGGGCGATGTTCTCGATCATGACAATCGCATCATCCACCACGAAGCCGGTGGAGATGGTGAGCGACATGAGCGAGAGGTTATCGAGCGAGAACCCCATCATATCCATTACTGCCAGCGTGCCGATAATGGACAGCGGCACGGACAGCGCCGGGATGACGGTGGCCGACGGGTCATGCAGGAACACGAAGATCACGCCCACCACCAGCGCCAGCGCCAGACCCAGTTCGAATTCCACATCTGCCACGGATGCGCGGATGGTGGTGGTCCGGTCGGTCAGCGGCGTGATGGTGACGCCACCGGGCATGTCCTGCTGCAGTGATGGCAGCGTGGCCTTGATGGCGTTGACGGTGTTGATGATGTTGGCCGAAGGCTGGCGTCGGATGTTCAGGATGATGGCCGGGGTCTGGTTCGACCATCCGGCAAGCTGGGTGTCTTCCGCCCCTTCCACCACCGTTGCGATATCGCGCAGCCTGACCGGCCCCTGACTGGTGTCGGACCAGCCCACCACCTGATTGAGTAACTGGTCGGTGCTGGAAATCTGGCTGTCGATATGGATGGTGCGGTTCAGCTTTTTGCCATTGAAGCTGCCGGTGGGGGAGTTGACGTTCACGTTGCCGATGGTGGTGCGCAGCGTATCAAGATCTATGCCCAGCGACGTGGCCTTGGGCACGTTCACACGGACGCGGTAAGCCTTCTTGTTGCCACCGGACAGGGAAACTTCACCCACGCCCGAAATCTCGCTGATCTTCTGCTGCAGGCGTGTCGTCACGTAATCCTGCACTTCGGGCAGCGACAGGGTGGTGGACGTGACCCCCAGGATCATGATGGGCGTATCAGCCGGATTGACCTTGGAATAGATGGGCGGCGCGGGCAGGGCACTGGGCAGCAGGGAATTGGCGGCGTTGATGGCTTCCTGCACCTCCTGCTCGGCAACATCCAGCGACGTGGTCAGCCCGAAGCGCAGCGTAATGACCGATGCCCCGGCCGAGGACTGGGATGTCATCTGGTCCAGCCCGGCCATTTCTCCCATCTGCCCTTCCAGCGGCGCGGTGACGGAGGTCATCATCACATCCGCGCTGGCGCCGGGGTAGAAGGTGCGGACCACGATGGTGGGATAATCCACTTCCGGCAGGGCGGAAATCGGCAGGAACCGATAACCGATCAGACCCGCCAGCATCAACGCGAACATGAGCAGCGTGGTGGCGACGGGCCGCTGTATGAAAAGACGGGAGAGATTCATTATCCCCCCTGCGTCGTGGTGACGGGGATGGTGACTTTCGCCCCTGCATGCAGGCGGTCGATGCCCGATGTCACCACCTGCTCATCCGCCTTCAGGCCGGAGGTGACAACGACCGTATCCCCCTGACTGACACCGGTTTTGACCAGACGCACGGCCACGGTGCTGTCAGGCTGCACTACATATACAAATGAACCATTGGGGCCTGACTGGATGGCGCTGGTGGGGGCAAGCAGCACATCATGTTCGGTATCAACCAGCAGGTGGGCATTGACGAACTGGTTGGGGAACAGGTCCTCGTCCCTGTTGGGGAACAGGGCACGCAGCCGGACCGTGCCGGTTGAGGTATCGATCTGGCTGTCCAGACTGCTGACCGTGCCATCGGTCAGCTTCGTGGTGTCCGTGCTGTCCCATGCCTCGACCGGCAGCGTCTTTGCAGTACGCAGCCGTTTCCAGACCATGCCCAGCTTGTCCTGTGGCAGGGTGAAGATGACCGAGATCGGCTGCATCTGCGTCAGGACCGCAAGGCCGCCGGACTGTGCCGCGGTCACGTAATTGCCCCGGTCCACCGCACGGATGCCCACACGGCCGCTGACCGGTGCGGTGATGTGGCAGTATTCGACATCCAGCCTGTAGGTATCGACCAGCCCCTGATCTGCCTCTACCGTGCCTTCAAGCTGCTTGACCTTGTACTGCTGGTCCTGTGCCGTCTGGGTATCGATACTGTCGCGTTTGAGCAGCTTCTGGTACCGGACATTATCCATCCGCGCCTCGTCAAGCTGGGCCTGATCGGCCGCCAACTGCCCGGAATACTGCTTCAGTTCCGCCTCATAGGGGCGGGGATCGATTACCGCCAGCAGATCGCCCTCATGCACTTCCTGCCCTTCGGTAAAGAGTACCTGCGTCAGATAGCCTTCCACGCGGTTCTGCACGGTTACGTTGGTGACGGGGATGACCGTACCCAGTTCGCTCAGCACGACCGGCATATCGCCCGTCCTGATGGTTGCCACGGATACCGGAATACCCGCATCCACCGTTTTCGTGGCCGCCTGCGCGCCATGCAGCGGATGCAGGCCGGTCAGGAACAGTGCTGTCAGCAGGCTCGCGCGGCGCAGGCCGCAATGCCTGGTCCGTGCCTGGTTCCTGCGCGCTGAAACGGCATCCTGCACCACATGGCACGACAGGCCGCCAGGCATGGTTGCAGGAAAGGGAAAATCGTGAACAGGCTGCATTTTCTACGGTCCGTCTCTGTACTGGCGGGGCCTTAATGGGTTGCCTGCGTATTGCCGTGCGCCTGCGCCGCCGTGTGCAGGTCAAGCGGCAGGGCAATGCGCACCAGCAATCCGTGTGGCTGGTTTGAATGGAAGGTCAGGCTGCCACGATGGCGCTGCACGATGTCATGGATGATCGACAGGCCCAGCCCCAGGCCGCCGTCCGGGCTGCGGGCGGGGTCCAGACGGGCGAAGGGCAGCAGCACGACATCGTGCATTTCAGGCGGAATGCCGGGACCGTTATCGGCAACCTCGATAATGGCTTCATGACCGCTCCGTCGTGTATCGACGCGCACTTCGCTGCCGAATTTGCAGGCATTGTCGATCAGGTTGTTGACCATGCGGGCCACGGCCACGGGCTGGCACAGGCAGGTCAGGCCCAGGTCGCCCTGACAGATCACGTTCCGGCCGATCGCCTCGAATTCCGCGCAGACACTTTCCACCAGCGCGCCGATATCGACCCGTTCGGCCGGTTCCGTGTCACCCTGGCCCTTCAGGAAGGACAGCGCCCCGTTCAGCATGCGGTTCATGAGCCACAGGTCGTTGCGCAGGGCCGAAGGGGAGGCGTCGGCCCCCCCCATTTCAATACGCATGGACAGGCGCGTCAGTGGCGTGCGCAGGTCATGACCGATTGCCATGAGCATGCGGGTACGCTCCTCGGCCGCGGCGGCAACGCGGGCCTGCATGCGGTTGAAAGCACGCGCGACGCGGCGCAGTTCCACCGGTCCCTGTTCGACCAGGGGTTCGGGCGTAATGTCGTAGCCAAAGGTTTCGGCCTTGTCCGCCAGCACCTTCAGCGGGCGGTTGATGCGCCACAGGCTCCATAGCGACAGGGTGCCCATGATGACCAGCATCGACAGGAACGATACGATCAGCGGCAGCGTCGCGCGCATGAGTTGGGGCAGATGATGATTGATCCCGTTATGGGCGGTAATGAATATCCCTTCACGGGGCATGTCGATATGGGTGGACGTCATGCCGCTGGAATCCGCAGCGCAGGTCGAGGCAATCATGACGACGTTCTGGTTGCCCGCCCGTGCCTGAAGGATACGGCGCAGCAGGATCGAGAAATGTTCGGTCGGGATAGGCGTGCACGCAAAGGGAGCGGTAGTACGAAACGAAACGTCCGGCGTTGACATACCCTGCGCAATGGCCTCGCGTATTTCGGGCGGACTTGCACGTAACGCATCAATCGCGGTTTCAAAGGCCAGTGCGTTTGGCCATGGCCCTTCAGGCAGCGGCGGCACGGTCGGACGTAACGCAAACACCAGAAAGGCGACAAAAAAAACGGTGACCATCATGCTGGAAATCACGATTGCGGCCATCTGCCCGTAAACGGTGCGGGGCAGCGGGGAAAACCGGGTTTTCATCAGTCGGCTGTCCCCTCATGCGGAACGGCCGGACCGGGGTCGAACACATAGCCGTCGCCGCGCACCGTCCGCAGCATTTCAAGCTGGCGGCCACCATGCGCCAGCTTGCGCCGCAGGCGGCTGACCAGCAGGTCGATGGTGCGTTCTTCAACCGCTCCCGGTGCATTATAAAGCAGTTCAATGATCCGCTGCCTGCTCAGGAGTTCTCCCGCATGGTTCCATAACAGCAGCAGAAGATCGGTTTCAGCGCCGGTCAGCGTCATGCGCACGCCCTCGGTGCTATAGAGTGCGCGTTTTTCCGGCATAAAGATCCAGTTTCCGAACCTGCAGCCCGGCTGTAAACCCGATGTGGGATAAGTGGGGGGGCTGGATGGACGACGCAGCACGGCCCGAATGCGGGCTGCCAGTTCACCGAGATCAAAGGGCTTGCTGATGTAGTCGTCTGCGCCCAGGTCAAGACCCGCAATACGCTCACGGACATCGGCAAGCGCCGTAACCATGATAATGGGGATGGCACTCCGCTTACGGATCAGGCGGCAGATGGCATGGCCACTTTCCTGCGGCAGCATGAGATCAAGCAGGACAATATCAGGCGTCCGCCGCGCGAGGATGACCAGCACCTCCGCCGCCGTCATGGCGGACGCGACCTCATAACCCTGCTGTGACAGGAAACGTGTCAGCAGGTTGCGGATATCCATGTCGTCTTCCACGACAAGAACGAAATTCTGTCCTTTGCCGACAGGGGCACCATCCGTTCCCTGGCTGTCCGGAAAATCATGGCCTGACCGCCCCGTTATCAATCTGAAACTCCGCACGGCTACATTCGCGTTCATTCGATGCCGTGAAGTATAATAAAGCCCTGATTACAGCCTAGAAAATAAAAAGGCAGCGGGGTGTTTATTTCAAAAATGATAAAAAGCGATTATGATGTTAAAATAAAATTCATCGCCCGCCTAACCGGCGTAATGCCACGCGCTGTATACGGTAAACGGACTGAGATCTCCCGGAATGTTTCTGTATGTACCGGGAATAATTGATATCCTGTGGCATATTATTGTAACAGAAACGATCATATCCGTTACAAAAAAGATTTACCCCTGCATGTGGAGGTGCCAGGCTATGTCCGAAAGTTCAGTCGTGCAGAAGCCTCTGACTGACCGAGTTCTCTGGAACGGGCAGGGACATCACGTCTTCCCGCAGGCTGATGCCTCTGTCCAACCATCTTTCCGGTTTGTTTCGGAAGAGATACCCAGCGACCATGATGATGAGTCGCTCCGGGTATAACGAGTTCCTCCGATCGCGACGGCTGTTTCCCAGAAAAATGTGTGAACGTGTCTTCTTGGCTCATAAATGGTTACGTCACCTGATCTCATGTCTGACTGGGAATATTTTCCACGATTTCCTAGGTCAATTCTATAAGACCCGCTCTTTAGATAGTCATTAGGGCGTGTCGTCAGTTAATTTCGAGGATGGCGGAAACGAGTTGCACTGCTGCGAGGAATGTTGACTGCAGCTTGTCGTAGCGTGTTGCAATGCCTCTGAACTGCTTCAGCCTGGCGAAGAAGCGTTCAATGATGTTTCTGTTTCTGTTTTTGTAGAGCTGAAAGCTGATTTTCCGTGGATTGCGTCGGTTTTTCCTTGAGGGGATAACCGGTATGATCTGCCGTGCTTCAAGCGTTTCAATGAGCGGATCGACGTCATAAGCCTTGTCGGCGATAAAGGCTTTGGGATCGACCCCATCCAGCAGGGGGCATGCTTCCATGATGTCCGCCCTTTGCCTGGGTGTCTGGGAAAGAACCACAGCCTTTCCCGCAGCATATGACATGGATTTTGTTGGTCAGTCTGCCACGGGATCGGCCGATAGCCTGATCCGCGCCCCTTTTTTACGGGCGCCCGCTCTATGCTGGTGAGCACGGACAATGGTGCTGTCGATCATTATGTATTCGTTGTCATGGTCAGCAGCCAGATGCCGGAAAATCCGTTCGATCACGCCGCCTTCGCACCAGTGACGCAGCCACCGGTGCACGTTCTTCCAGTCCCCGAACCGGGCAGGCAGATCACGCCAGGGAATGCCTGCACGGTAACGATACAGCACGGGGTCCACAAACAGGCGGTTATCGGCAGCCGTTCCGCCGACATGGCCTTCACGACCCAGGAGAAGATCTTTTATCCGTTCCCACTGGCTATCACTCAGGCCATATCGTCGCATTCATTCTCTCCCTGAAAACAGGGAGAAAACATCACAGATCAAACGGGAGTACAAGTCTCATGGCGCCAGATGCTAACTGACGACACGCCCTAGGGCCTGTTAGGGCTTGATCCAGTCTGCTGCGGCAGCGATGTGGATGACCGCGAGGAACGACGTTGCTGTTTT
>NZ_JABJWD010000028.1:0-17846 GCF_013155425.1 Gluconacetobacter entanii
GGCGCCGCAGGTGCGGCGGCGGCAGGGGCAGCGGGGGCCGCGGCCTTGGGGGCAGCCGCAGGTTTCGCACCGGCACCGCCGGCTTCCAGCGTGGTCAGGACCGCGCCGACCTCGACCTCGTCACCTTCGGCCACCTTGTGCGCGCCCAGCACGCCGGCCTGCGGCGCGGGGACTTCCACGCTGACCTTGTCCGTTTCAAGCTCCACAATCGGGTCATCGGCAGAAACTGCCTCGCCCGGCTGTTTCAGCCATTTGCCGATCGTGGCCGTGGTGACGCTTTCACCCAGCGTCGGAACCTTGATTTCAATGGTCATTCTATTCTGTCCTGCTTGCGGTATCGTGGAGGATCAGGCGGGAGGACCATGGATCGGCCCCCCGCCCGGCCGCATCAGACCTGCAGCAGCAGACGGCGCGGGTCTTCCACGTTCTGCTTGACCCGGACGAGGAAGCTGACGGCTTCCTTGCCATCGACGATCCGATGGTCATAGGTCAGCGCGATATACATCATCGGACGGATCACGACCTGCCCGTCCACGGCCACGGGGCGATCCTGGATGGAATGCATGCCCAGGATGGCCGACTGCGGCGCGTTGATGATGGGGGTGGACATCAGGGAGCCATAGATGCCGCCATTGGTGATGGAGAACGTGCCACCCGACAGTTCGTCGATCTTCAGCGTGCCTTCGCGCGCCTTCTTGCCAAAGCCCGCGATGGCGCTTTCGATCTCGGCAAAGCTCTTCTGGTCGGCGTCACGGATCACCGGCACCACCAGCCCGTTGGGACCGCCCACCGCGATGCCGAGGTTGACGAATTCGCGGTAGATCACGTCATCGCCGTCGATTTCGGCGTTGATCGCGGGGAATTCCTGCAGCGCGGCAATGACGGCGCGGCTGAAGATCGACATGAAGCCCAGCTTCGCGCCGTTATGCTTCTTGGCGAACGCGTCCTTGTATTCGGCGCGCATCGCCTTGACCGCCGACATGTCCACCTCGTTGAAGGTGGTCAGCAGGGCGGCCGTGTTCTGCGCATCCTTCAGGCGGCGCGCGATGGTGCGGCGCAGGCGCGTCATCTTCACGCGTTCCTCACGCGGGTCATCCTGACGCGGCGGACGCGGCGCGGCCGTGGGGGTGGCCGCACGCGGCTGTGCCAGGAACGCCTGCACGTCGCCCTTCGTGATGCGGCCGTCCTTGCCCGAACCCGTGCCGACCTGTGTGGCGGACACGCCCTGTTCGGTCATGATCTTCTGCGCCGCGGGGAACGGTGCGTGGGCCGCACCCTGCGCCGCCACGTCGGATGCGGGTGTTGCGGGACGCGCGACGGGTCCGGTGCTCAGCGGCTGTGCCTGCACGCCGGCGGCCGGCGCGGGCGCGGGCTTCGCGACGGGGGCGGCGGGCTTGCCCGTGCCGGCTTCGACGGTGGACAGGACGGTGCCGACCTCGACCTCCGCCCCTTCGGGCACCAGCAGCGGACCCAGCACACCGGCCTGCGGGGCGGGAACCTCGACACTGACCTTGTCGGTTTCCAGTTCGGCCACCGGGTCATCGGCGGACACGGAATCACCCGGCTGCTTCAGCCATTTTGCAACGGTTGCGGTAGTTACGCTTTCACCCAGCGTCGGCACCTTGATCTCGGCAGACATTCCTATTTTCCAATCCCTTTGCCGTCCCACCCCATGTCGCGGTTTTTCCGCGTCCGTGATGGGCCAGCGTGACAGTTCCTGACCTCAGGCCTTGTTCACATGGCGGCAGTACCGCCATCCGGCCTGTTAACCCTGCCCGGTCCCGGATGACGGGCCGGACCCTGTTCGATGCCACGCGCCGCGATGTCCATATGGCAATGTCCATGCCACGCGTGACGAAATGAGCGGGCGGCGGCAGGACGGCATGCGCCCCGCCGCCTGCCCCGTTACGCGACGCCAAGCGCCTTGTTGACCAGCGCGGCCTGCTCCGCAAGGTGCACCTTCGCAAGACCCGTCGCCGGGCTGGCGGCGGCGACGCGACCGACATATTCGGGACGCGCGCTCTTGTGCTTGATGCTGCCCAGCACGCCCTCGATCCGGCGATCGACGAAGTCCCAGCCACCCATGTTGGCGGGTTCTTCCTGGCACCAGATGACCTTCGCATCGGGATAGCGTGCCAGTTCGTCGCCCAGCAGCTTTGCCGGGAACGGATAGAACTGCTCCAGCCGCACGATCGCAACCGTGTCGAGCTTGCGCTCCCGCCGTTCGGTCAGCAGGTCGTAATAGACCTTGCCCGAGCAGATCACGACGCGTTCCACCTTCTTGGGATCGGCAATGGTGTCGATCTCCCCGATCACCGGCCTGAAGGTCGTGCCCGGGCCGAAATCCTTCAGTTCGGAGACCGCCAGCTTGTTCCGCAGCAGCGACTTCGGCGTCATGATGATCAGCGGCTTGCGGTAGTCAAGGAACAGTTGCCGACGCAGCGCGTGGTAGTAGTTGGCCGGCGTGGTCAGGTTGCACACACGCAGGTTGTCCTCGGCGCAAAGCTGCAGGTAGCGTTCCAGACGGGCGGAGGAATGTTCCGGCCCCTGCCCTTCGTAGCCATGCGGCAGCAGCATCACGAGGCCGGACATGCGCAGCCACTTCGTCTCGCCCGAGGCGATGAACTGGTCGATGATGACCTGCGCGCCGTTGGCGAAGTCGCCGAACTGCGCTTCCCACAGGACCAGCGCGTTCGGATCGGCCAGCGAGTAGCCATATTCGAAGCCCAGCACCCCGAATTCCGACAGCAGCGAGTTGTAGATCTCGATATGCGCCTGGTTGGGGTCGATGTTGTTCAGCGGCACGTAGGTGTTCTGGTTCACCTGGTCGATCAGGACGGCATGGCGCTGGCTGAAGGTGCCGCGCTGGCAGTCCTCGCCCGACAGGCGGACATGGTGCTTTTCAAGCAGGAGCGAGCCAAAGCCCAGCGCCTCGCCCGTGGCCCAGTCGATGCCCTCGCCCGTCTCGAACATCTTGGCCTTGGCCTTGAGCTGGCGGACGATCTTGGAATTGGCGGTGAAGTCGTCGGGCACCTTTGCCAGCGCCGCGCCGATTTCACGCAACTTGTCGATGGCAATACCGGTTTCGGGCATGGTCACGACCGCATCGACCGGCGGCGGCTTCAGCCCCTGCCATGCACCCTCCAGCCAGTCGGCCTTGTTCGGCTTGTAGCCCTGCGCGGCCTGGTAGGCGGCCTCGAGCTTGTCGTGGAACGCGTTCCACTCCCCCTCGACCTCGGCCTCGGTCACGACGCCTTCGCGCACCAGGCGTTCGGAATACAGCGTGCGGATGGTCGGGCGCGCCGCGATGGCCTTGTACATGATCGGCTGCGTGAAGGACGGCTCATCCGATTCGTTGTGGCCGTGGCGGCGGTAGCCCACGATGTCGATGACCACGTCGGAGGCGAACTTCTGCCGGAATTCGGCGGCAAGGCGCGCGCAGTAGACAACGGCCTCGGGCTCGTCACCATTGACGTGGAAGATCGGCGCCTGCACCGCCTTGGCGATGTCGGTGCAGTACAGCCCCGAGAAGGCATGGATGGAAACGGTGGTGAAGCCGATCTGGTTGTTCACCACGACATGCACGGTGCCGCCGGTGCGGTAGCCGATCAACTGCGACATCGCCAGCGTCTCGTAGACGATGCCCTGCCCCGCGAACGCCGCGTCGCCATGCAGCAGGATGCCCATGTGGCGGCCGCGCTGGTGCGGGTCATCATCGTCCTGCGTCGCGCGCACCTTGCCGATCACCACGGGATCGACCGCCTCAAGGTGGGAGGGGTTGGGCTGGAGCGAGATATGGACCGGCGTGCCGCCGATTTCCACATCGGTGGAGGTGCCCAGGTGGTATTTCACATCCCCCGATCCCTGCACGTCGTCCGGCTTGAACGACGCGCCGGCGAATTCGCTGAAGATCGCGGTGTAGGGCTTGCGCACGATGTTGACGAGCGTGTTCAGGCGCCCGCGATGCGGCATGCCGATCGCAACCGAGCGCACGCCGCCGCTGGCGGCCTGATCGATCACGGCATGCAGCGCGGGGATGGTGACGTCCTCACCCTCAAGCCCGAAGCGCTTGGTGCCGACATAGCGTTTCTGACAGAAAGATTCGAAACCTTCGGCCTGCGTCAGGTGTTCAAGGATGACCTTCTTTTCCTGCGCGCTGGCACCCTGGCGCCAGTTGTCGCCTTCCAGGCGGGCCTGCACCCACATCCGCTGTTCGGGATCCTGGATATGCATGTATTCCGTGCCGATCGGCCCGCAATAGACCGCGCGCAACGCATCAAGCACCTGGTTGATGGTGGCGGTTTCCGCCCCGATCAGGCTGGCGACGATGCGGCCGAGATAGATCGGGCGGTCACGGTCGTTGGGACCGAAGCCATAGGTCGCGGGGTCAAGGTCGGCATGGGGCTTGGGCACCTGCAGGCCAAGCGGGTCAAGCCGCGCCTCGAGATGGCCACGCACACGATACGCCCGGATCAACTGCGTCGCGCGCAGGCTGTCATCCGCCGCCGCGTGCAGGCTTTCGGCGGAAACCGTGCCGCCCGCGGGGACGGTCTCGGCTTCCTCGCCGGTGATCATGGGTGCACGTGGCGCCCACGACGCGCCTTCGGCATCGTGTTCGATTTCCGCGCTCTGCTCATCCATGTCGGAGAACAGGGACGCAAAGGAAGGATCGACACTTTTGGGGTCCACCGCCCAGCGTGCATACAATTCGGCCAGATAGGCCGTATTGGAGCCGCTGAATGCGGTCGAAAGAATATCTACGCCCGCCATCTTGAAGACATCTCCTCACTGACGACCTTGTCGGCCGCGTTATTTGTCCGGTCCCGCATCCGTGGCGCCATGTGATGGCCCCTGCCCGCGGGCCGGCTTATGGCCCTTACCCTAACGGCACCCGGCCATGGGTACCGCCATCATTCATCAAGGTCAGGATTGCTGTGGACGCATGCTGACATTTTCGTATGTCCCCCGGAGAACGGGGAAAACGCGGTGAAAATGCAGCCCTGCGTGGCACAATTCCGGCCCTGGGAACTTCCTCGACTACCCAAGCAAAGACCGGCCCCTTTGCCTACCGCCCCACCAGTCACAGGCGCGCCATGGGCGTCACGATGGCGTGACCCTCCGCCCATGGCGCGCGGCGTTGTCACAACAGCTATGCCGACAGGTGGGGCAACTGCGCGTAGGAGGCGCTCTGCATCTCCTCGAGGCGTGAGGCGGTGCGTTCGAACGCCTTCGCCCCCTGCCCGCGTTCATACAGGGAATCGGGCTGGTCCCCGGCGGAGGCGAACAGCTTGACGTTCTGTTCGTACAGCGCGTCGATCAGGACGATGAAGCGCCGGGCCTCGTCGAAATTGTCCGGCCCCATGCGCGGCACGTTGTCGATGATGAGGTTGGGAAAGCGCGTCGCAAGCGCGAGATAGTCCCCCGCCCCGAGGAAGCGCCCGCACAGTTCGGAAAAATCGAAGCGCGCGACCGGCCCGGCCGCACGGGCGACATGCAGGATGCGGCCCATGATGTCGAGGTCCACCTCCTGCACCGGCGCGCCTGCTGCAAGGTGGGTGAAGATGGTGTCGAGTTCCGCCTTCGCCGCCGCATCGGCGGGCACGATCCATGTGCGCATGCCGCGCACGCCGCCACGGCGGTAATCGCGCGGGGAATCGAGGATGACGGTATCGACCTCGCGCATGATGATGTCGATGAAGGGCTTGAACGCATCCGCGCCGGGACGGTCCTGGAACAGGTCTTCGGGCCTGGTGTTGGAGGTCGCGACCACCACCACCCCGTCGGCGAACAGGTATTCGAACAGACGCCCGAGGATCATGGCGTCGGCGATGTCGTTGACCTGGAATTCGTCAAAGCACAGCAGCCACGCCTCCTGCGCGATCTGGCGCGCCAGCGGCGGGATGGGATCGGCAAGGTCAGGCTGCGCCACCTTCATGTCATGCAGGCGCTGGTGGACGTCCTGCATGAAGCGGTGGAAATGCACCCGGCGCTTGTGCTCCACCGGGGCGAGGTCGAAGAACAGGTCCATCAGCATCGTCTTGCCGCGCCCGACCTGCCCGACCATGTAGACCCCGCGCGGCCGCGCCGGCCCCGCCTGCGCCCCGCGCCCACCACCAAGCCCCAGCCGCGCGCGCAGGCCGCCGAACAGGCCGGGACGCGCGGCGGCACGCTGCATGACCACCGGGTGGTAGTCGCGCAGTTCGCGCCACAACCGGTCAAGGCGACGCGCCGCCTTTTCCTGTTCCGGGTCGCGGTCGAGCGTGCCTGCGGCGACACGGGCCTCGTACACGGCGAAGGGGCCGGCATCGCCTTGCGGAACCGGCTGTGAAGGGGCGGAAGCGGTGCGAATTTCGGTATCCATACCCAACGCCGATAATCCCTCCCCGACCCTTCGGCAAGGGCACAAAACCGCCATATACGGCCGTTACGGGCGTTCTCTCCATCTGGTGAACGCAAAGGGCGGGAAATGGAGCATTTGTGATGGACCCGCCCACCCTGCCGCGACGTTCACCACGCATCATGCCCCACACCGCGCACCACATCCCCCATGCCCCGTCCCGCACGCCCGTGACGACAGCCTTGCGACGTGCGGCGCGGCCCCCTAATCTCGGGCACGCACCCCTTGCCGTGGCCCTACAGGATCGCATGACCATACCCATCATTCCCGACTATGCCGCGCTGGAAAACGCCGCTGTCGCCACCGATCCGTTCCCCCATGCCATCGTGCCCCATTTCATCGGGCCGCAGGACCTGCGCGCGGCGGTGGCCTCCCTGCCGGTCTTTGCCTCCGGCGGGTCCTATCCGCCGAGCGCGCTGCGGCTGTCGCCACTGATCCGCGACCTCGTTGCGGAACTGGAGGGGCCGAGGCTGCGCGACATCATCGCGGCGAAATTCGGGCTGGACCTGCATGGCGCGCCGACCATGCTGACGCTGCGCGGGCGCACGCGGGCGCAGGACGGGCGCATCCACCGCGACTCGGTGTGCAAGCGGGTGACGGTGCTGCTTTACCTCAATGTGGACGACACGACATGGACCCGGCACGAAGGCTGCCTGCGGCTGCTGCGCGGGGAACATGACATCGAGGACTACGCCACCGAGGTCGCGCCCGTGAACGGGACGCTGCTGGTCTTTCCCAACGGCACGAACACATGGCACGGGCATCGCCGTTATGTCGGCGCGCGCAACACCATACAGCTCAACTACATGACCGATGATTCGCGCGCGCGCGGGGAACTGCGCCGCCACCGCCTGTCGGCATTGACGAAACGCCTGCGGATTGCGGCATAACGGAGGCCGCGACCGTCATGATTTCGACATGGCGGGCACTATGATGGTGACTGCTTAACGACCATGACCGGTTGACGTATCATCCACCCCTTCCTTTTAACGCACCATTGGACAAGGGCCCTCGCATTGAAGCGGTTTTCACGATTTCCCAAGTTCCTGGCCGTCGCGGGCGCAGCACTGACGCTGGCGACAGCCACCCTGCCCGCCGCCTCCGCCCTGGCGCAGCCATGGGGTGGACGTGGCGGCCCGCCGCCGCCGCGCGGTGGCTGGCATGGCGGTCGCGGCCACGGTGGCGGCGGCGCAGGCCTTGCGGTTGGCAGCGGCATCGCGGGCCTTGCGATCGGCACGATGCTCGGCAGCACGCTGGCGGACCGCGCCGTGGCGCCGCCGCCTGCGTACTACCCGCCGCAGCCCGTGCCGCCGCCCCCGCCGCCGTCCTATTATTCCCCTTATGGTTACGGGTACTGAAACCGGGTCATCCGACGCCGCGTTTCCCGCCCGCCCGAACAGATCTGAAGGTATCCAGTCATGAGTCTTCGCCGTATCCTTCCTGCCGCCGCCCTCCTGCTGCTGCCGGGCATGGCCATGGCCGCCGTCCCCCCGACGCAGGCCGCGCCTCCCGCCGCGACGGCACCGCTTGCGCATACGCCGCACGATCCCTCGCCCGAGCAGCTTGAGGAACACATCACCGCCCTGCATACGCAACTGCATATCACCAAGGCGCAGGAAAAGCTGTGGGCGCCGTTCGCGCAGGACATGCGTGACAATGCAAGCCGCCTGCATGACGCGATCGAAAAGCGCCGCACCGACCTGCCGACGATGAGTGCGACGGACAACATGCAGTCCTATGCCACGCTGGTCGCGCAGCGCGCGCAGGACATGCAGACGCTGAACCAGGCCTTCACGCCGCTCTATGCCGCGTTCTCCAAGAAGCAGAAGAAGAACGCCGACGCGCTGTTCCGCCAGGGTGACGAGGAACATGCCGAACGTCAGGCCGATGCAGGTCAGGCTGCCGCATCCGACAGCGCTGCCGCGAAATAAGCCGTACCCGACAGGGCACGGCGGAAATGTCGCCTGATGGGGGCGTGGCCAGTGAATGGCCACGCCCCTTTTTCATTGAGGGACCACAGCCCCCCGCACCCCAATCCATTGCATCAGTCATGGTTTCCAAAGGGCAATGCCCTTTGGCGGGTTCCAAGGCAGAGCCCTGATGATCGCCCTCACCGGGAAATTTCCGGATGAGGGCTGTTTTCAAAAAGCCGACGCCCTTCAGACCCCGTCGAGCGGATACCAAGCCCGCCCGTCACGTTCGAGCAGTTCGTCCGCGCCCTTCGGCCCGGTCGCCCCGGCGGGGTAGAGTTCCAGCCCATCCGCATTGCCCGCCCATGCCTTCAGCACGGGATCGACGGCACGCCATGCGGCCTCGATATTATCCGCGCGCTGGAACAGGGTCGCATCCCCCGTCAGGCAGTCATACAGCAGCGTTTCATACCCGACATTTGGCGACTGCGCGAAGACGTCCTCGTAACGGAAGCGCACCTGCACCTCCGCAAGGTCCATCTTCGGTCCCGGCCGCTTGGCCCCCATTTCCACCGTCAGTCCCTGCGCGGGCTGGATGTTGAGGATGATGCGGTTGGGCGGCAGTTCCTGCGTTTCGGTATCGCGGAACATCATCATCGGCGGTTTCTTGAACTGCACCACCACCTCCGTCCGGCGGCCACCCAGCGACTTTCCGGTGCGCAGGTAGAACGGCACCCCGGCCCAGCGCCAGTTATCGACATGCAGTTTCAGCGCGACATAGGTTTCGGTATGGCTGTCGGGCGCGACACCCGGACTTTCGCGATAGGCGATGACGGGCTTGCCCTCCACCGTGCCCGCGCCGTACTGCCCGCGCACCGCATCGGTGGGGGGGATGGGGCGCACCGCCTCGAACAACTGCTCCTTGCTGGTGCGCACGGTGTCGGCGGAAAACGAATTCGGCGGCTCCATCGCCACCATGCCGAAAAGCTGGAACAGGTGGTTGGGGATCATGTCACGCAGCGCGCCGGTGGGTTCATAGAACGCGCCACGCTGCTCCACGCCGATCGTCTCGGCCGCGGTGATCTGCACATGGTCGATGAACTCGTTGCGCCACAGCGGTTCGAACAGAAGGTTGCCAAAGCGCATGGCCAGGATGTTCTGCACCGTTTCCTTCCCGAGGAAATGGTCGATGCGATAGACTTGGCTTTCATCAAGCACCGCAAGGATGCGGCGGTTGAGTTCGCGCGCGCTGGCAAGGTCCGCGCCGAACGGCTTTTCGATGACCACGCGGCGGAAGTGCCCGTCCGTCTGCGTCACCAGCCCCGCCCTGCCCAGCATCTCCACCACGGGGGCGAAGAAACGCGACGACACGGCAAGGTAGAAGATCGCGTTGCCGGGGATCTTCTCGCCCAGCGCGCGGACCTGCGCGAGGTCGCCGAAATCGGCCTGCACGTATTCCAGCCGTTCACACACCCATCCCCACTGCTTCGAATCGATGCTCGGCGCGTGGAACTCCGCATTGGGGTCATGGGTGAAAGACTGCATCATCGCCGTCAGGCCGTCGCGCCACTGCGCGGTGGTGCTGGCGACGCGGTCCACGCCGATGATGCGGAATCCGGGATCAAGGAGGCCGCTGCCGGCAAGGTTGTACAGCGCGGGCATCAGCAGGCGCTTGGTCAGGTCGCCATGCGCGCCGAAGATCACCAGCGTGCAGGCCGGGGCCGGACGCGCGCCCGCAGGCGCGCGCGGCGTTGCAGGGGCGGGAGTGGCGTCAGTTGGGGGGGCGTCAGGTAATGACATGGTCCGTGACAGTCCTTTGGCTGTGCTTTTACGCACGGCGGGGCTGCCGGGGCGGCCCACGCACGCAAAAATCCGTCCCGGCATGCGCATATGCTGCCGGGCATGCAAAGCCATAGCACCATATACGGACAACAGGCTTTGCGTCTGCTCAAACGGTGTTACGCCCGCAGGGCGGATATGTCGGGGGATATGCCCGGACGGATGCGCCGGGCCAGATGTGAAAAGCCGGAGGGGACTTCCGGGCAACAGATAAAAACATTCGGGAAAAATATCGTGTTGCTTGCACCGCCTGCACGCAGGCTCTACGTGTCGGGACGCTTAGTGGCGCCAGGTGCCACTGTCTGCCAATCCGCGCTGGCATGGCCCGTTCTTTCGCGGGGGCCGGCGCCTCATCATTCAGGGGATTATCCAATGGGTTACCGCGTTGCGGTGGTGGGTGCCACCGGCGCCGTCGGGCGTGAAATACTCAAGACACTGGCCGAGCGCCAGTTCCCGGTGGACGACATCGTGGCGCTGGCCTCCGCCCGGTCGGCGGGACAGGAAGTGTCATTCGGGGAGAAGCGCGTGCTGAAGGTGCGCAACCTCGAACATTTCGACTTCACGGGCTGGGACGTCGCCCTGTTCTCGCCCGGCGGGTCAGTGTCGGCCAAGTATGCCCCGCGCGCGGCAAAGGCCGGGTGCATCGTGATCGACAACACGTCGCACTTCCGCATGGAACCCGACGTCCCGCTCGTGGTGCCGGAGGTCAATCCCAATGATGTGAAGAAGGCGAAGCGCGGCATCATCGCCAACCCCAACTGTTCCACCATCCAGATGGTCGTGGCGCTGAAGCCGCTGCATGACCTGTTCACGATCCGGCGCGTGGTCGTCGCGACGTACCAGGCCGTCGCCGGCGCGGGCAAGAGCGGGATGGACGAACTGTTCACCCAGACGCGCGGCAGCTTTGTCGGCGACCCGGCCGAAGCGCAGCAGTTCACCAAGCAGATCGCCTTCAACTGCATCCCCCACATCGACCGCTTCATGGATGACGGCGCGACCAAGGAGGAGTGGAAGATGGCGGTGGAGACGCGCAAGATCCTCGACCCCGACATCTCCGTCTTCGCCACATGCGTGCGCGTGCCGGTGTTCATCGGCCATGCCGAGGCCGTCAGCGTGGAATTCGAGGAACCCGTGGACCTCGAACGCGCGCGCAGGGCCCTGCGTGACGCCCCCGGAGTCGTGCTGCATGACAAGCGCGAGGATGGCGGTTACGTCACCCCCGTCGAGGCGGTGGGCGAGGATGCGACCTATGTCTCGCGCCTGCGGATCGACCCGACCGTACCGAACGGACTCGGCTTCTGGTGCGTGTCCGACAACCTGCGCAAGGGGGCCGCGCTCAACGCCGTTCAGATCGCGGAAACAATGATCGCGCTTGACCTGCTGGGCCATCACGGGCAGGGCTGAATACATGCCTTTTTGGCGCGGATCAGCCATGCGTCCGCGCCAATGCTTGGATCAATACATTCGGGGCGTCTCTCAACCTCGTGTTCCGGGCCTGCGTTGACCACACCCACCGGGGGGCGTAGGACCGAATAATACAAGGCAACGGAACAAACCGAAGCCATAACAGGGAAATTGACGAGACGACCATGCAGGATGTCCGTGATGCGCTCTATGTAGGGCACCGAAGCGACGGAACTCTGACCAGGCGGCCAATGTCCCCGCACCTCCAGGTCTACCGCTTCCGTCTTTCCATGTTCCTTTCGATCGCGAACCGCGCGGCGGGTGTTGCCGCCGCTGCCGGTTCCGCGCTTGGCATCTGCTGGATCAGCGCTGCCGCAAAGGGACCGAAATCATTTGCCAAGGTCCAGAAAGTGACCGGCCACCCGCTGGGCAAGCTTGCCCTCGCGGGGTGGGCGCTCGCGCTGGTCTATCACTTCGTGGCGGGGATTCGCCACCTGATGTGGGACAGCGGCGCCCGCTTCGACAAGAAGGAAATCAACGAGGACGGCCCCATCGCCGCGGGCGTGACCGTCGGCGTCACGCTGGCACTGGTTGTCAGCATCCTTGGCGTCGCCGCCTGCCGTTCCAAGAAGAGGGCCTCCTGACATGAGTACTTCGCACAAACCGCACATCACCGTCATGCGTTCGCAGCTGTCGCGCGCACGCGGTCTGGGTTCGGGCAAGAGCGGCGTCGCCCACTGGTGGGCCGAACGCATGTCCGCCGTGGCGCTGGTGCCGCTGTCGGGGTGGTTCGTCATCCAGGTCTTCCGCCTTGCGGGCGCGTCCCAGCCGGAAGTCGCGCAGTGGGGCGGCAGGCCCGTCAACGCCACCATGATGATGGCGCTGGTGATCCTGACCTTCTACCACACGCAGCTGGGCCTGCAGGTCATCATCGATGACTATGTGCACGGCAAGGCGCATGTCCCGGCAAGCCTGCTGATGAAAAGCGTGGTTTTCCTGCTGGGTGTGTTCGGCGCGATTTCCGTTCTGAAGCTGGCGCTTGTCGCGACGCGCGGGCGAATCGCCGCGAACTGACGCGCGCGCCACGCCACCGGCAAGACAGAGACATTCGCGGACTGGCGGTCCGGACAAACCCGCCCGGCAGTCCGAACGAGCATCGGGACACGTCCAAACAATGAATGCGATCACATCCCCAATCCCCGGCAATTACAAGATCGTCGATCACGCCTATGACGTGGTCGTGGTCGGTGCCGGCGGTTCCGGCCTCCGGGCCACGCTTGGCATGGGTGCCGCCGGTCTGAAGACCGCCTGCGTCACCAAGGTTTTCCCCACACGCAGCCACACCGTCGCGGCCCAGGGCGGCATCGGTGCGTCGCTTGGCAACATGGCCGAGGACAACTGGCGCTGGCACATGTACGACACCGTCAAGGGGTCGGACTGGCTCGGTGACCAGGACGCCATCGAATATATGTGCCGCGAGGCCGTGCCCGCCGTGCAGGAACTCGAACACATGGGTGTTCCGTTCTCCCGCACCGAGGACGGCAAGATCTACCAGCGTCCGTTCGGCGGGCACATGCGCAACTATGGCGAGGCCCCGGTGCCCCGCGCCTGCGCCGCCGCCGACCGCACGGGCCATGCCATCCTGCACACGCTGTACCAGCAGTGCCTGAAGCATAACGTCGAATTCTTCGTCGAATATTTCGCCATCGACCTGATCATGGACGAAAAGGGCGCATGCAAGGGCGTTGTCGCCTGGTGCCTTGATGACGGCACGCTGCACCGCTTCCGCGCGCAGATGGTCGTGCTGGCGACGGGTGGCTATGGCCGCGCCTACCACTCCTGCACCTCCGCCCATACCTGCACCGGCGACGGTGGCGGCATGGCGGTGCGCGCGGGCATCCCGCTGCAGGACATGGAATTCGTGCAGTTCCACCCCACCGGCATCTTCCCCGCAGGCTGCCTGCTGACCGAAGGCTGCCGTGGCGAGGGCGGGTACCTGACCAACTCCGAAGGCGAGCGGTTCATGGAACGCTATGCGCCGACGGCCAAGGACCTCGCCTCACGCGATGTCGTCTCGCGCGCCATGACGATCGAGATCAACGAAGGGCGTGGCTGTGGTCCGAACAAGGATTACATGCTGCTGCACCTTGAACATCTTGGCGCGGACCTGCTGCATGAACGCCTGCCGGGCATTTCGGAAACGGCCCGCATCTTTGCCGGTGTGGACGTGACGAAGGAACCGGTGCCGGTGCTGCCGACGGTGCATTACAACATGGGCGGCATCCCCACCAATTACCATGGCGAAGTCATCCGCCCCACCGCCGACGATGTCGATGCGGTCGTGCCCGGCCTGATGGCCGTGGGCGAGGCCGCGTGCGTGTCCGTGCATGGCGCGAACCGCCTGGGCACGAACTCCCTGCTTGACCTGGTCGTGTTCGGCCGTGCCGCGGCGCAGCGCGCAGCCCAGATCATCAAGAGCGCGGAAACCATCCCGCCGCTGCCCCCCGGTGCGGGCGACAAGGCGATCGAGCGTTTTGACCGCCTGCGCAACGCCAAGGGCAAGACCCATGTCGCCGCGATGCGTTCGAACCTGCAGCGCACGATGCAGAAGCACGCCGCCGTGTTCCGCAACACCAAGAGCCTGGCCGAAGGTGTGGAGAAGATCGCGCAGATCTGGAAGGAAGTGGACGATATCTCCATCTCCGACCGTTCGCTGATCTGGAACAGCGACCTGATGGAAGCGCTGGAGTTCGAAAACCTGCTCGCCAACGCCACCGTCACGATGGCTGGGGCCGAGGCACGTCACGAAAGCCGCGGCGCACAGGCGCATGACGACTATCCCGATCGTGACGACAAGAACTGGATGAAGCACACCGTCGCCCACATGGACGACAAGGGTGGGGTCACGCTGACCTATCGCCCCGTGCACATGAAGACGCTGACCGATGACGTTCAGGTCTTCCCCCCCAAGAAACGCGTCTACTGAGCGCGCGGCGGAAAGGGAACGAGACGATGGTCGAATTCAAACTGCCAAGAAACAGCACGGTGGGCACGGGGCGGACATTCACCGCCCCCCCCGGTGCGACGAACGTCAAGTCATTCCGGATCTATCGCTGGAGCCCGGATAACAACGACAACCCCGTGATCGATACGTACGAGATCGATCTGGACCGTATCGGTCCGATGGTCCTTGATGCGCTGATCCACATCAAGAACGACATCGACCCCACCCTGACCTTCCGGCGGTCCTGCCGCGAGGGGATCTGCGGATCGTGCGCGATGAACATCGCGGGCGAAAACACGCTGGCGTGCCTCAAGCCGATCCGCGACCTGCAGGGTGATGTGCCGATCTATCCGCTGCCGCACATGCCGATCGTCAAGGATCTGGTGCCCAACCTCGACGGGGCCTATGCACAGTTGCGCTCCATCGACCCGTGGCTGAAGTCCGACACGCTGCCGCCGCCCGATAGCGAACGGCTGCAGAGCATCGAGGAACGTGCCGAACTTGACGGCATGTGGGAATGCATCCTGTGCTTCTGCTGCTCCACCTCGTGCCCGTCGTACTGGTGGAACGGGGATCGCTACCTCGGCCCGGCCACGCTGCTTGCGGCGTATCGCTGGATCGCCGACAGCCGCGACGAATATGCGGGTGACCGCCTCGACGCGCTGGAAGACCCGATGAAGCTGTATGCCTGCCGCACGATCATGAACTGCACCCAGACCTGCCCCAAGGGTCTGAACCCGGCCAAGGCCATCGGGCGTCTGAAGGAACTTCAGATGGAACGCAAGGGCTGATCCCCCGAGACATGGTCCCACGGCGCATCCTGCCGTGACGGATTGACGAACGAAGCGCCGGATGGGACATTCCGGCGCTTTTTTCGTCTCTGCACCCATGAAAGGATGCGCCCGTGTTCGATGGAACCCTGTCCAGCGCGTCAGGGCGTGGACGCGCCTGGATCGACAGCCTGTTCGTCGATCATGCGATCCTGCGCATGACATGGACGAACTTCCGCACCGTCATCCCCGGCCGGGTCTATCGCTGCAACCATCCCACCCCATGGCGCCTGGCCATGGCGACGCGGCGGCTGCACCTCAAGACACTGGTCAACCTGCGCGGCCACCGGCAATGCGGATCCGATGCGCTGTCGCGTGATGCGGCACACCGCCTGGGGCTGCGGCATATCGACATGGCGTTCGAAAGCCGCAACGCCCCGCACCGCGACCGGATCGAACGGTTCGAGAAAATCTACCGCTCGCTCACCTTCCCCATGCTGATGCACTGCAAGTCCGGGGCGGACCGCACGGGCCTTGCCGCGGGCCTTGTACTGCTGTTCGAAGGGGGGACGGCACGTGACGCGCTGCGCCAGCTTTCGTGGAAGAACGGGCATTTCAACAGTTCGCGCACCGGCGTGCTCGACGCGTTCTTCCTGCGCTACCAGGCCGAAGCCGAAGGGCGCATCCCGTTCATGCAATGGGTGCGTACCGAATATGACGAAGACCGCCTGCGCCACGATTTCCGCGCCGGCAAAATCGCGGCCTTCCTTAATGACAGCGTGCTGCGCCGCGAATAGGGGGCTTCAGGCCGTCGTCGCCATCGAACGCACGAGGTCCAGCACACGCCGGCGCACCGCAGGGTCGCTGATGCGGTAATAGGAACGGACAAGGTCGATCGTCTCCCGCCGCGACAGCAGCGCGAGTTCGTTGCTGGCGAACCGGTCGTCCCCACCCTCTGGCTGGGCCGGGGCGGGCGTGCCGCCAAACGCGCCCCGTGCCTCGGCAAACGATTCGACAGGCATGGACGATGCCTGCGGGAGGGCGGCCTCATCCGGCATGCCGTCGAAAAAGAACGCAATCGGCACATCCAGAACCCGCGCCAGGTCATACAGGCGCGACGCACCGACGCGGTTGGCCCCGCGTTCATATTTCTGCACCTGCTGGAATGTCAGCCCCAGCGCCGTTCCCAGACGTTCCTGCGACATGCCGAGCAACGTCCGGCGCAGCCGGATCCGGCTGCCTACATATACGTCAACGGGACTGGGAGTACTAGACAACTTGTTATTCACTACAGATGCCCTATGCCAGAAATACGATTTTCTGATAAATCATCACTTAGTTATATATTAAACAAAACAGTTATAGGATTCATTATTAACCTTTTGTAAAGGGCGAAATTATATCCTCACCGCGGCACGTCAAATAACCCCCTGTGATTCAATCTGTTATGACTGCCGCATAAAAGGTGCTTTTTTGGTACCTTTTTGTTGCAGTCTATTTCAGCATCCAATAGATCGGATTTTTACAGATTGTCAGGCGTGGCGATCCTAACGGCACGCATTACGAATCGTTCCTGAACCCATATGTTACAGCTATGTCAGGAACGCCCGGATGCCGGCCTGTTGCGCCATCCGGCCGTCATCCCCGCCGCCAGCAGCCCGAACGCCAGCAGCACCGGGACCAGTCGGCCCCAGCGCGCGAAAAAGGGCGGCGACAGCGCATCAGGCATCGCCCGGACGATCACCCCCGTCCGGTCCCATCCCAGTCGCGCCACCTCATGCCCGTACCCATCGAATATGGCGGAAATGCCCGTGTTCGCGGCCCGCGCGATGGGCAATCCTTCTTCCACCGCGCGCATCCTGACCGCCGCCAGATGCTGGCGTGGGCCGGCACTGTTTCCGTACCAGCCATCATTGGTGCTGTTGAGCAGCCATGAAGGCCGGTCATGCGCATCGACCGTCTGGCCTGAAAAGATGACCTCGTAACAGATCAGCGGACCAACGGGGGCGATGCCTGGCACGTGCCATGTCCGCACGCCACTGCCCGCCGCCATGCCATCACCCGGCACCACATGAAAGGGCAGCAGGGCGGGCTGGTATTCCCCGAACGGTACCAGGTGCGATTTGTCATACAGTCCGCCCACCTGCCCGTCGGGGGGCAGCAGTACGGCCATGCTGTTGCGCCAGCGGTCCTGCTCATCCTGCCGCAGGGTGCCAATCACACCGGCCACCGCCCCCCGCCCGGCCTGCATGATCATGCGCCGGGCGATCGCGTCCTCCAGCAGCAGGCCGGGAAATGCGGATTCCGGCCAGGCGAACACGACGGGCCGCCCCTGTGTTCCCTGCAACAGGGCCTGCCCCACGCCATCATGGGTCAGGGTGAGGTAGCGGCGGAAAATCGCGACATCCTCGTTCCCCGCCATCTTTTCCGCTTCGGGCACATTCCCCTGCACCAGCACAACCACGGGATTGCGGCCCACATCACGCCCCCGCACCCCGGATGAAAGGCGCACCGCCCCCGCC
>NZ_JABJWD010000029.1:0-15129 GCF_013155425.1 Gluconacetobacter entanii
CCTTATGGGGCTTCCTGCACGGGGGGAGACTGCGGCGGTGTGGGCGTGCGTGGCGTGGCCGGCAGGCGGGGCAGTGGATGGGTGGGATGGGACGGCAGGGGTTCCGTCCGGCGGTCATAGGGCTGTGTCCGTTCCAGCGCGGAGGGGGAATTGTCCCCCGGTCGGTCCACGCTGCTGTCGTTGGGGTGTTTTTGCGCCCATGCCTGCGGCGCACCCGTCAGCAGGGGCAGGCAGGACAGCAGTGCGATGGCGGTGGGAATGCGCGACATGGCGTAATATCCCGCAAAGGGGGAAGGGATGGATGTGGCATGCACTCAGTCATCCGGCGGGCAGGGCGGGTTTGACCCATCGGTACATACAACCCTTGACCCCTGCGGGACGACGACAACGGTATGGTTGTGGGTTTCCCCATCCCCACATCCCGCAAGCGGCAGGATCACGGCCAGCGACAGGAGGAAAAGCATGGCAGGCACGGCCTGTTTCTTGCGCGTCCACGTCATTGACCGAATTCCTGATCCTGTTGCAGGCTGTCTGTCAGGAATATCGCATGGCGCGCGCAACAGTTCCCGTCCCGCACGGCGCGGGCAGCGGCTGTGCAATGATCCCACAGGCCCACCCATGGGACATTGGAAAATCCAAAGAAGTTTTTGGTGAAGCTTTTTCAAAAGCTTCTGAAGAATACCGCCTTTTCAGAAAAAAGGCGGTATCCGGAAAAATCATTCAAAAGCCATGTCGGAATATGCGTTTCAGGCGAAGGTGGGCCTTCTGTCATATGCCTCGTACTCATGATCGTGCACCCTCTGCCCCGGCGTGGTGGCAGGCAGAAGCATCTGCAGGGTCTGGATCAGTTTCGGATGGGTCATGACATCGGCCAGCGTACGCTGGTCAAGTACATTCATGAACGCGGCCAGTGCCTCGCCCATCAGGCCCTGCAACCGGCACACCCCGGCCAGTCGGCATGAGCTTTTTTCCTGATTGCATGAGACGATCGCCATGTCTTCTTCCGTATAGCGCACGATATCCCCGATGCGGATGTCCTTTGGCGCGCGTGCCAGCAGCAGTCCGCCATTACGTCCGCGCTTGGTCATGATGAACCCGCCACGGCCAAGCTTGTGCACCACCTTGACCAGATGGTTCTCGGAAATATTGTACGTATGCGCAATGTCACGGATGGAGACACGGGTTTCCGGCCGCGCCCCAAGATAGAGCAGCGCACGCAATGCGTAGTCGGTATAAAGGGTCAGACGCATTGTAATATTACCATCTTTATTTGATAAAATTGGTATAAGGGCGATTGATGCAGTCTATTCTGCAAAAGAGTTACTATCTTTTAAGTTCACCAATATACCGTATGGCAAAAGATATCCTGACGCACCTACCAGAAATGGTAGGTGGAAAGGGATAATCCCCTGCCTATTTACTTAAAAACATAATTACATAAATAAATTATGGGAACCTGTCCCGCATGCCCGTGCCGGGAAATGCCCGGGCGGGCTGCTGCCTTACTGGCCAGCCGGGGCGGGGCCTGTCCTTGCGCGCCGGTCATCGCATACATGCAGGATCGGCATTTATTGTGGCGACAATATGGGGTGCCATGGCAGCCTTGACGGAATCCGTCACGCAGGCACTGTGGGGTGGGACGGTTCATGTAAAACCGTGATACTTCTCGGATTTGTTATCGTAATTTAATGTAACGATTTTAACTCGCGGTCTGGTGGCCGCATATATCCGGCATGGGATGAATTTTCTTCCATCTGTTTGTTGTAGAACAATAAATATACATGCAATCGAAAACGGACGTTACATGGCGCCGGTTGCCGGACTGGCTGTAGGAACAGTTTTTGTCAATTATTGTAACACATTAGCCGGGTATCGTTTCTGTTAAGAATTGATAACGCGCATTTTGTTTCATATACGTCATTGCAGGGTAAAAAAAGGATCGGGGACTGTGGATACACTTGTCCATGAATAGGTCCCAAGTCCGCAGGCAAGAGATACCTTCATGCGTGTTTCGGTTTCCTTGTGGCCATGAACGCAACCTCATCATGCAGTGATCCGGCATGGCAGGAGGCATGGGACGCCGTCATGCCCACCCTGTCGAAAAAGGATCGCATCCTGTTGCCGGTGGGACAGTGGCCCCGTGCCGACGTGGCGGAGATGCGGACATACCGCTATGTCATAGAGGTTGGCGACGCCACGGTCCTGTTCCTGTACAAGGGGCGTCTGTCGGGTATTCCGCGCGGCGTCCTGAAACGGATCCATGACACCTGGCGTCCGATTTTCGCCAACGCGGTGTTTGTCTGTTTCCGGCGCAGCATGTGGCGGCCCGGCTTCCTGAACTGGAAGCGGGAGAAGGAGCGGAGTTCGGCGCATTACGGCCCGGTCCGGGAGTTCCTGGATTCACGAAAGCTCAGGCGGTGCAGGACCACGACCTTTTTCGTGCATATCCCCAAGACAGCGGGCACCACCGTGTGGGAGGCCGTGGGAAATCACGTCGCGGCCAAGCTGTATTGTGAAAATCACGAACCGTTTGAACGCCATCCCCCCCAATCGGCTGATTTCGACCTGATCGGCGGCCATGTCTCGCTGCCGATCATGGCGCGTGTGGCGGCACCACAGGACCGTTTTGCTGCTGTGCTGCGTGATCCTGTCGATCGTTTCCGCTCTGCGTTCCTGCATTGCCGGCGTGCGCATGAGGACCCGAAAACCTTTACCAAGGCGATGCGCCTGATGCGGGAACGGCCCCTGGTGGAATTCCTGCGCGATCCCGGCGCGCCGATGGAAATCTGCCAGCAGACGATCATGCTGGGGTTCGCGTTCGACCGGGTCTATGTCCCGGAAGTGGAGCAGGAGATTTTTGACCGTGCCTGTGCCGCGGTGGAGCAGGAGGGGAATCTTTTCGCTACGACACGTGGCGTTGCACGGTTTGTCCAGACATTGCGCGCGAAGCTGCATGTGGTGACGTCGAAGGAGACGCTGGGTATCCGCAATGCCTGCAACCCCACGGAGCAGGCCCGTGATATCGAGGAATTCGAGGACTCCCTGCCGCAGATCCGCACCATGATCGCAATGGAACAGGAATTGTACGACCGCGTGGCCAGACGCGAAGCCCGGTAAGCCTGCTGGAAAAGGCAGCCCGGAACATGCTGAAATTATAAAAGTTTTTGGTGAAGCTTTTGACCTGAAAAGCTTCAAAGAGCGCCGCCCTGTTGAGATCAAAAGGCGACGCCCAAAAACTTTTGTAACTGTTTATCAATGGGTTATTTCCAAACGGACCCCAATTTTCCTGACCTGTCGCACGATGGGCCGACAGAAAGGGCGGTGTCCCATCCCATTCGACAGCGGCCTGCTGTCTGTCAGCATGCCGATTCTTTCCATACCCGCTCCCCACCTATTTCATACCCGCTCCATACCCGCTATTTGCTGGTACTGGATGAGACAAAAAGGGAACAATCGAGACGGAAAAAACACAAAAAACGCCGGAAAACCAGCGTTTTGCGACAGATTGGTGATGTGTGGAAAAGGTAGCTGGTGGAGGGAGTTGGATTCGAACCAACGTAGGCGTACGCCAGCGGATTTACAGTCCGCCCCCTTTAGCCACTCGGGCATCCCTCCGGGTTGACGGGGTGATAATCATTCGGTGCCGGGGTGTCAATGCCTGCAACCAAAAAGCTGCAAGAATTACGGATGACGCGCGGGCCGCTTATGCCTAAAACCGCACCATGAACATGCGTCCTTCCCGTCGTCGTCCGGGCCGTCCCGTGGGGTCGGCCGATTCGTCCCCCACTACTGCCGCGCCGTCGCCACGCGGGCGCAGGCCCGCACCCGATCGTGGACCCTCCGACCGGGGCGGGGCGGAACGTGGCCGGGCGGAGGTCGCGCCCCGTGGCACGTGCTGGCTGTATGGCACGCACGCGGTCATGGCGGCGCTGTCGAATCCGCGTCGCCGCCTGCGTCAACTCCTGACCACGGCGGAGGCCCAGGCCGCGCTGGGGGAGCGTATGGGCGGCCGCCTGCCGATCCAGCCACAGCGGGTCGATCGCGTGCGCATCGACGCCATCTGCGGCCGTGACGCCGTGCATCAGGGAATCGCGCTGCTGGCGGACCTGCTGGAGACGCCCGCGCTGGAGGATATCGTCGAACGTCCCGGCCCGGTCCTGCTGCTGGATCAGGTGACGGACCCGCGCAACATTGGCGCGATCCTGCGTTCGGCGGCGGCATTCGGGGCGGCGGCGGTGATCGTGCAGGACCGCAACGCACCGGAGGAGACCGGCGCGCTGGCCAAGGCCGCGTCCGGCGCGCTGGAGGTCGTGCCGCTGGTGCGGGTGGTCAACCTGTCGCGCACGATCGACGCGCTGAAATCCCATGGCATGTGGACGGTGGGGCTGGATGCGGGGGGCGGTATCCTTGATGGCGCGTCCTTCCGGCAGCGGCGCGTCGCCCTTGTACTGGGGGCGGAGGGCGCGGGCCTGCGCCGCCTGACACGCGAACATTGTGACGAGATCGCGGGCCTTGCGATGACGGGCGACATGGAAAGCCTCAACGTCTCCAACGCTGCCGCCGTTGCCCTGTATGAAATGTCGCGCCCGCGCGGGGCATAGAATCAGGTTTCGTAATAACCTGTTGATAAAATTAAAAGTTTTGGGTGCCGCCTTTTTCCAAAAAGACGGCGTTCTTCGAAGCTTTTTTCCAAAAAGCTTCACCAAAAACCTTTGTTCGTAAAAGTTAAGGAGGACACCACATGTCGATCAAACGCCTGCAACCTGAAACGCGCCTGACCGGGGCGGTTGTGCATAACGGCCTGGTCCACCTTGCCGGACAGGTCGCCGATGACCCCACCGCCGATGCCGAAGGGCAGACCGCCGATATCCTGCGCCAGGTCGATGCCCTGCTGGCAGAGGCCGGGACCGACAAAAGTCGCCTGATCTCCATGCAGATCTTCCTTGCGGACATGGGCGACATGGCGGCGATGAACCGGGCATGGGATGCGTGGCTGGACACGGCGAACAAGCCCGCCCGCGCCACGGTGGAGGCCCGACTGGCGGACCCGCGCTGGCGCGTGGAAATGACTGGCATCGCGGCGCTGCCGTAAAGAACACTTCATACTAATACATTGATAAGTAACAAAAGTTTTTGGTGAAGCTTTTTTCAAAAAGCTTCAGAAGACGCCGCCTTTTTAGATCAAAAGGCGACACCCAAAAAACTTTTGAATGAGGCGTGCAATGCTCGTCTGACATATTACGGGGGCAACCCGTCATGGCCGTGCCTGTTATGGATGTTGTGAGCGCGCAACAGCAGCAGGAGAACACCATCATGGCCGATGACATCGGAACGCCCCCGTCCTCCCGCCGGACCGTCCTGCAGGGGATGGCGGCGGGACTTGTGACCGCTGCGGCGGTGGCCCCCCATGATGCGGGGGCGGCGTCCGCGCCCGCAACGGACACGGCCGCCCCCCTGGTCAATCCCGAAACCCGCTATCCCCGGCCGCCTTTCCCGCGCCAGTCGCAGCCATGGCCCGGCCTTGCGGGGAAGATGGACCCGCGCCCCGACCATGGGGAGAAATCCTATCGCGGGTCGGGTCGGCTTGCGGGGCGCAAGGCGCTGATTACCGGGGGCGATTCGGGCATCGGGCGGGCAGCGGCCATTGCCTATGCGCGTGAGGGGGCAGATGTCGCCATCGCCTACCTCCCGCAGGAGGAACCCGATGCGAAGGAGGTCATCGACCTGATCCGTGCGGCCGGGCGCAAGGCCATTGCCATCCCCGGCGACCTGCGTGACGAACAGTATTGCAAGGACCTCGTGGCGAAGGCGCATGCGGAGCTTGGCGGCCTCGATATCCTCGTCAGCAACGCGGGGCGGCAGGTGCATCAGGCGTCGATCGTCGATATCACCACCGAACAGTTTGACGAGACGTTCCGCACCAACATCTATGCCCTGTTCTTTCTGGCGCGTGCGGCGGTGCCGCTGATGCCGCCGGGCAGTGCGATCATCGCCACCGCGTCGGTCAATGCCTTCAGCCCATCGGAAATCCTGCTGGATTATTCCGCGACGAAGGGGGCGATCGTGGCCCTGGTCAAATCGCTGGCCAAGCAGATGGTGCCCAAGGGGATCCGTGTGAACGCCGTCGCCCCCGGCCCGTTCTGGACCGCATTGCAGGTCAGCGGCGGGCAGACGCAGGACCATATCCACCAGTTCGGGGCCGAAACGCCCATGGGCCGCGCGGGACAGCCTGCCGAACTGGCCCCGGTCTATGTGCTCCTTGCCTCGGCGGAGGCAAGCTACATCACCGGACAGGTCTATGCCGCCTCAGGTGGCACCGGCGTGGGCTGAAGAAAACGGATAAAAGTTTTTGGTGAAGCTTTTTCCCAAAAAGCTTCGAAGAACGCCGCCTTTTTGAAAAAAGGTGGCGCCCTAAAACCTTTATGACTTATCAGGCCATTATTCCCCGGACCTTGGTGCCGGGGGGCTTTTCCTTTGCCCCGCGTGCTGGCAAACAGGGGGCATGCGTTATGTCTTCATGATCTGTGCGATGCTGCTGGCGGCGTTCTTCTGCTACATGGTGCTCGACATGGCGATGCAGACGGGCAATGACGTCGCCAATTCGCACCCGTGGTAAGGGGCGCGGCCATGCTGCTGCACAAAAGTAACATTCCAGCCATCTTTTGATCACAGCCGCCATCCATCCTCAGGCCATCGACCCTTGATGGTGGGATATGGCGATGAACATGTACGCGGTGGCGATGGTGCTGATGGTGGGCACGGCGGCGGGATTCGGCCTGTGCCGCGCCCATGGGTGGCGGGGATGGATGACGCGCGAACTCGCGGCGCTGGAACGCGGGCGGCCGCTGGATATCTGATTGCGGCGGGGTCGCCCGCGGGCCGCCTGTTTTCCGGTTGCACGGGACGCGTTTTTTGCATCTGATGACGCATGCGCAAAATACGGGCGCGCCCGTGCCCATGCCAGAGGATACTGCCCTGATGTTCCGTCCTTCCATCCTGCCCATGCTGGGCCTTGGCTGTGCTGTCGCCGTGGCCACCGTTGCCCCGGCGCAGGCCCGCAGCGTGCATATCTCGGGGCAGTTCGCCACCGAACATGGCGCGACCACCACGCCCGGCGGCGGGGTGACGGCGTGGCTGAACCCCAAGACGAACCTTGTCACCTATACGATGAAATGGACGGGGCTGAGTGGGAAGGTCACCGCGATCCATTTCCATGGCCCCGCAGCCCCCGGGCAGGAGGCCGACGTGCTGGCCCCGGTGGGCGGGCCGTATGTGTCGCCGCTGCGTGGTTCGGTGCTGCTGTCGTCGGAGCAGGCGCGGGCGCTGATGGCGGGGCAGGTCTATGTCAACCTGCACACCGATGCCTATCCCAATGGGGAAGCCCGCGCGCAGCTTGCGGCCGAGCCCCGGTGACGCCGGTGTGTGGTTAAGGTAACAACCTGATAAGGAACGATAAAACTTTCCGGACGTCACCTTTTTGAAAAAAGGTGACGCCTTTTGACGCTTCCTGGGAAAGTTCCCCCAAAAACTTTTATGGTTTTCAGTACGTTACCTGATGTGGCTTTTCAAACAGCCTTCGGGGTGCATGGAGGGGAGGAGGGCATAATCCGCTTCGCGTTTCCTTAATTACATGTATGATATTTCAAATCCGCATGCCTCAGGCCGGAGGACCCATTTTGCGTGCCTGTTTCCGTTCCGGTGGCCCATCGATTGAAACGGTCGGGCGACATCGTGTGAAGAAGGAGTTTACGTTGCGTCTTGCATATGTCGCCGCCCTTTCGGCCGTTGTCGCCCTGCCTGTCGCTTTTGCCGCCCCCGTGCATGCCGCATATGCCGCCGATGCGCTTGGTGAACACACGGGGGAAATCACGTTCGCCATTTCCGCCGCCGACCTTGGCGCGGGCATGTCCTGGGGGAAGGGGGTGCTGACCTTCCAGGGGCATACCTACAATTTCGGGATTCGCGGTGGCTCCGGCGCTGCCATCGGCTTTTCAAAGATGCATGCGCAGGGCACGGTCTTCAACCTCTACCGCGCGCAGGATCTGGAGGGGACGTACTGGTCCGTGCAGGGGGAGGCCACGGTCGGCGCGGGCACGGGGGCTGCGGTCATGGAAAACAACAATGGCGTGCGCATCAAGTTCACGTCGCATACGACGGGCGCGCGGCTTGCCTTCTCGGTGGAGCGCCTGACCATCAAGCTCAGGGAATGATCCTGCCATGGCGCGCCGCGTGACGGATGCGCGGCGATGCCATATCATCTGCGCCGGATGTTCCCTGCTGTAACATGGTGATGGCGACGTGGCGCTGGCTCGACGTTTTCTTCCCTCGATTTCGCTGCTCTGCTCGTTCGAGGCCGCGGCCCGGCACCAGAACTTCACCACGGCCGCAACGGAACTGCACCTGACGCAGAGCGCCATCAGCCGCCATATCCGCGCGCTGGAGGGGCAACTGGGCGCGGAACTGTTCATCCGCGAACGCCAGACCGTGCGCCTGACGATGGCGGGGGAGACCTATGCCCGCGAAATCCGCGAGGCGCT
Organism: Gluconacetobacter entanii; assembly: GCF_013155425.1. Classification (NCBI taxonomy): domain Bacteria; kingdom Pseudomonadati; phylum Pseudomonadota; class Alphaproteobacteria; order Acetobacterales; family Acetobacteraceae; genus Gluconacetobacter; species Gluconacetobacter entanii. The sequence goes on from NZ_JABJWD010000029.1 coordinate 8,538, forward strand.
GAAACATATCTCCACCGCGACCCTTGGCTTTCGCGCTAGCCCCAGCGGCGGCACCTTCAACCTTGCGGTGCTGCCCACCTTTGGCGCGCGCTGGATGGCGCCGCGCGTGCCCGCGTTTGGCGCGCTGTATCCCGAGATCACCATCAACCTGTTCACCCGCCCCACCCCGTTCGAATTCGCGGCGGAGACGCTGGACGCGGCCATCCATTACGGCCTGCCCGACTGGCCGGGGGCGGAGATGGAATTCCTGATGCATGAACAGGTCGTGCCGGCGTGCAGTGCCGACATGGCGGCGCGGTTCCGGTTCCACACCCCGGCGGACCTGCTGCGCGCGCCGCTGCTGCACCTGGTCTCGCGGCCCGATGCGTGGGAACGCTGGTTCCATGCGCATCATGTCGATGCGTGCCAGATCCATGGCATGCTGTGCGATCAGTTCGCGACCATCACGCAGGCGGCGCGCGCAGGCGCGGGGCTGGCGCTGCTGCCGCGCTTCCTGATTGCGGAGGAGCTGGAGCGCGGCGAACTGCACGAAGTCGCCCCGCCCGCACCGCATATGGCGGAGGAGGCCTATTACCTCGTCTGGCCCGTCAACCGCGCACGCTATGCGCCGCTGGTGGCGTTTCGGGAGTGGATCCGCACGGCTGTTTCCGGCGTGTAGCGCAGTCGGCGGATGGACCATCCGGGCTCTGCCCGGACCCGGCAGGGAGCGTGCTCCCTGCACCCTGATCTGTTTATCAAAGTCATGGTTTCCAAAGGGTAATACCCTTTGGTGGGGGTTCGGGGGCAAAGCCCCTGAATATGCACCGCAGTTGGCGTGTGAAACACCCGGGCTCTGCCCCGACCCGGCAGGGAGCATGCTCCCTGCACCCTGATTCGTTTAAAAGTCATGGTTTCCAAAGGGCAATGCCCTTTGGCGGGGTGCAGGGGCAGCGCCCCTGCGGAGTAGTATCAGCCGACGTCGAACTTCACGCCCTGCGCCAGCGGCAGGGTGCGGCCATAATTGATGGTGTTCGTCTGGCGGCGCATATAGCCGCGCCACGCGTCGGAGCCGGATTCGCGGCCACCGCCGGTTTCCTTTTCCCCACCGAACGCCCCGCCGATTTCCGCGCCGGACGGCCCGATATTGACGTTGGCGATGCCGCAGTCGGACCCGGCGGCGGACAGGAACTGCTCCACTTCCAGAAGGTTGGTGCCAAAGATGGAGGAGGACAGGCCCTGCGGCACGTCGTTCTGCAGCGCGATGGCCTGATCCAGGTCGGTGTATTTCAGGACATACAGGATCGGGGCAAAGGTTTCCTCCACCACCGGGCCGGTCTGCGCGGGCATTTCCACCAGTGCCGGGCGGACATAGAACGAACCCGTGCCGTTGACGTCCACGCGTTCGCCGCCATGGATGGTGCCACCGGCGGCCTTTGCGGCCTTCAGGCTGTCCTGCATCGCGTTGAACGCGGCCTCGTCAATCAGGGGGCCGACCAGCGCCTCGCTGCTGACGGGGCAACCGACGGAGATGTTGGCGTATACCTGCTTCAGCTTGCCGACCAGCGTGTCATACACGCTTTCATGCACGATCAGGCGACGCAGCGTGGTGCAGCGCTGTCCCGCCGTGCCCATCGCGCCGAACGCCACCGCGCGCAGCGTCAGGTCCAGATCTGCCGACGGCGTGACGATGGAGGCATTGTTGCCGCCAAGTTCAAGGATGGAGCGGCCAAAGCGGCGCGCCACACGTTCGCCGACGATGCGGCCCATGCGGGTGGACCCGGTGGCGGAAATGACGGGCACGCGCCTGTCATCGACCAGCTTCTGCCCGATCGCGCCATCACCGATGATCAGCGCGGACAGGCCGGCCGGCGCGTCTGCGTCGAACTGGCGCACGGCCTCGTCAAACAGGGCGTGGGTGGCAAGCGCGGTCAGCGGGGTCTTTTCCGACGGCTTCCAGATGCACGGGTCGCCACAGACCAGCGCCAGCGCCGCGTTCCACGACCACACGGCCACGGGGAAGTTGAAGGCGGAGATGATGCCGACGACGCCCGCGGGATGCCACTGCTCGATCAGGCGGTGTTCGGGGCGTTCGGACTGGATCGTCAGGCCGTAAAGCTGGCGCGACAGGCCCACGGCAAAGTCGCAGATGTCGATCATTTCCTGCACTTCGCCCAGCCCTTCGGACAGGACCTTGCCCGCCTCGAACGACACCAGGCGGCCCAGCGCCTCCTTGTTGTCACGCAGGACATTGCCAAGGATGCGCACCAGTTCGCCACGGCGCGGCGCGGGCACCCTGCGCCATGCGACGAAGGCGTCGGTCGCGCGGGCGATCACGCCGTCAACGGCGTCGGCGGAAATGGTGGGAACGCGCGCGATTTCCTCCCCCGTGATGGGGGTGCGCACGACCAGGTCGCCGCCGGTATAGGCATCACGCGCGACGCCCAGCTTTTCCAGAAGGGCATGTACGTCGGATACGATGGTCATATGTCTTCCTGTTCTTCAGTCCTGTAGGGCGATGGGCGTGGGCTGCGTCACAGCCATGCCGTGCCGGCGTGGGCGATGGCGGAGCCCACGTTATAGAAGGCCTCCCGCGCGGGACGGGTGCGCACCGGCAGCACCGGCGCCAGCGGCAGCGGCATGTCGGCAATCCCGATCGTCCCGCATACCAGTTCCGCCAGCACCCGGCCAAACACCGTCCCCGGGGAGATCCCGCGCCCGTTATAGCCGCTGATGGACACTACATTAGGGGCAAGCCGGTGGAAACGGGGAACCGCATCGGTGGTCATGCCGATGCTGCCGTACCATTCGGTTTCAAAGGGTTCGTCCTTCAACTGCGGATAGATCCGCGCCAGCGCCCGGCGGCCCCATGCGTGGTGGATGCGCCGCCCCGCACGGTCCAGCGCGCCGACACTGCCGATGATCATCCGTCCCGCCTGGTCCAGCCGGAAGGAGGTCAGGATTTCCTTGGTATCCCACGCCCCCTGCTTTTTCGGCAGGATCGTTTCCAGCACATGCGGCGGCAGGGGGCGGGTGGCAAGGTTGAAATACGGCAGGTGCACCAGTTCGGCGCGCAGTTCGGGCCACATGTTGGTGGTATAGGCATTGGTCGCCACGATCACCCAGCGCGCGCGCACCGACCCGCCGCCACTGGTGCGCAGGTGCCACCACTCGCCCGCCTGCTGCGCGCCCGTGACACAGGTGCCGGTATGGATCTGCACCCCGGCCCCGATCGCCGCGCGCGCCAGGCCACGGGCATAGGCCAGTGGCTGGATCGTGCCCGCGCGTTCATCCAGCAGCGCCCCGGCATAGACCGTGCTGCCGATATGGCGCGCGGCCTCCCCCGCATCCATCAGGCGCACCGGCGCGCCCAGCGCCTGCCACTGGCGTTCGCGTTCGCGCAGGTTCTCCAGCCCCGACTGCCCCACCGCGCAATGCAGCGTGCCGGTGGGTTCGGCCTCGCACGCGATGTCGTGTTTTGCGATCAGGTCGAACACCTCACGCGGGCCATTGCCCAGCAGGTCGAGCACGCGGCGGCCCATCGTCGCCCCCAGCGTCGTCAGCAGGTCTTCGGGCATGACCCACAGGCCCGCATTCACCAGGCCGACATTGCGCCCCGACCCGCCAAAGCCGATCTCGTTGGCCTCCAGGATCGCGACACTGCGCGACTGCTGCGCCAGATGCAGGCCCGCCGACATCCCGGTATAGCCGCTGCCGATGATGGCGACATCGACATCCACATGCCCCCGCAGCGCCGTGGTGGGCGGCGCGGGCGGGGCGGTTACTTCCCAAAGTCCATGGCTGCGCGGATCGTTGTGCATGCACCTTTTCCTGTCACGTTCCCCTGCGAAAGGGGCGGGATATGTCGTGTGGAAGGTATTTTCGATCGCATCCGGTGCAAAACAATATTCGGAACTGGGGTCATTCCGATCCGGAATGACCTGCGGGTGCGATCATTCCCCGCCGGGGGGCATCCGCCCCACCGGGGCGCGGCCCAGCGTATTGGCAAGGAACACGCCGAGCATCACCACCACACCGCCCAGCAGGGTGCGTGCCTCGGGCACTTCATGCACCAGTGCAAAGGATTCCAGCAGCGTGACCGGCGGCAGCAGGTACAGCAGCCCCGCCGCACGCGCGACGCCCATCTGCCCCACCACCCACGTCCATGCCGCATAGCCGACAAAGGCCGGCAGCACCGCAAGCTGCACCACGCCCAGCATGTTGGGCGTGGACATGCGCGGCAGCGTCGCCAGCGCCTGCGGCAGCCATGGCAGCAGCACGAGGCCGCCGACGATCAGCACATAGGCCGTGGTCGCCATCGCGCCATAGGTCGGGATCAGGCGTTTCTGCAAGGTGGTGTAAAGCGCGCTGCACAGCGCCGCGCCAAGGATGAGCGTCGTGCCCGAACCAAAGGACAGGCCCCCCGGTTCGCCGCCGGCGATGGTGACGACGCCGGCAAAGCTGATGAGCGATCCGGCCCATCCCCATGCCGTAAGCCGTTCGCCCATCACCGCCACGGCGATGATGGCGGCCATCAGGGGGGAGGAACTGATCAGCAGGCTCGACGCCCCGGCGGAGACGCTGACCTCCCCGGTGTTGAACAGCACGTTGTACAGGCTGATGCCGATCCCCCCGCAGGCGAGGAAGCGCGGGATGTCGCGCGCACGCGGCAGGGGCGCGCGTTCATACAGCAGCCACCCCACCGACAGCACGGCTGCCAGCGCATACCGCAGCGCCGCCAGCGGCACGGGGCCGATGTCGTGCATCACGACCCGGACGATGGGATAGGCGCTGCCCCATGACAGCAGGGCCACGGCGGCCCACAGGGCAACCAGTCGGGGATGGGCAGGGCGTGTGGTCATGGCGACATGGGATATGCCCGCGCATGGCGGCAGGCAACCGAATAAAAGTTCTTGGTGAAGCTTTTTCCAAAAAGCTTCGAAAGATGCCGCCTTTTTGGAAAAAGGCGGCACCCCAAAACTTTTATCCGTTGTCCGGGCCTACTTTTTCAGCGCATCCACCGCGTCCAGCACGCGCGCGGAATAGACAAGGGCCGCGCCCGCGTTCATCGCCACGGCCACGCCCAGCGCCTCGGCAATTTCCTCCCGCGTGGCGCCGGCCTTCACCGCCTCGGCCGAATGGACGGTGATGCAGCCATCGCAGCGCGTCGTCGCAGCCACCGCAAGGGCGATCAGCTCGCGCGTCTTTGCATCCAGGTGCCCGGTCTTCGCCCCGGCCTCGCCCGCCGCGACAACGGCCTCGACCGTGCCGGGCGACAGGGTGGCGACCTTGCCGAATCCCTTGGCAAGCTGGTCGCGATAGGTGTTCCAGTCCATCATCATGGTCATGTCTTCCTGTGGTGATCGGGTGGCCCCGCCCGCATGGCGTCAGGCAGGAAATCGTGAAGCACGTCGTCGCAGGCCATGTCCGGCACGCTGTTCCCAAGGCCCCATGCCAGCAGGCTTGTCCCCTCGTGCAGCGAGACGAACCGCCGTGCGAGCACGGACGCGGGCAGGTCGCCGCGCAGCGTGCCCGCCGCGATCCCGTCCGCCATGACGGCGGTGAGCCAGTCGAGATGCAGGCGGAAAAACGCTGCCGTATGGCGCCGCATCGAAAGTGGCAGGCTGTCGCGCTGCGCCGCAAGGGCCGCGCATAGTGGCAGCATGCCCGCCATGGCGCTGTCGCTGAAGAAACCGGCAAAGGCGCGCAACCGGGCCGGGGCGTCGGGATACGTGCGGCGCACGGCCGACAGTTCGGCGGTGAAGCGGTGCAGGTAGTCCTCGATAACCGCGCATCCCAAAGCTTCCTTGGTGGGGAAATGATGGTGGACACTCGCCTTGCGGATGCCCGCCGCCTGCGCCAGATCCGCAAAGCTGAAGGCCGCATAGCCGCGCGTGCGGATCAGCTCCTCGGCCCGTTGCATCAGGATGCGGCGCGTACCGTGCTCCATGCAGGCAGCCTACCGACCCGAAGGTAGGGAGGGGAACTCACTTTCCCGTGGCCCTTTCCCCGGTGCGAGGCACACCCCGGGCGGCCTGCTCCGATCCCTGCACCCTGATCCGTTTAAGAAGTCGTGGTTTCCAAAGGCCCGCGACCTTTGGTGGGGGTTCGGGGGCAAGGCCCCTGAATGTGCGAGGCCGCTGGCGCAGGGAACATCCGGGCGGCCTGATCCCGTCCCGGTGGGCCGGATGTCAGGATATCCGTAAATATCCTGACATGAACGGGGCCTGAAAAATGATCTGGTTAGCGTTGGTTATAAATGAGCGCGGAGAGAAGGTTGCCATTTCCAACAATATTGGAACTTGCATCCAGTGTCCGGTTCAGGATCTTGTCGTAATTCCCGATAACGATGCCATTCTGGCCCTTTGCAAGTACACGGTCGCCCATGTCGTCGATATATCCAATAACCCTGTTGCTGGAATCTCGTACTACTTCTGTGGCCATTGTTATATTTCTTCCCTAAATGCCTGAATATCAAATAATCATAATGAAAATTCGCAATCAGTAATAATGTTAAAACCCCATGCCTAACACTACAGTTGCATTTTGTGTCGTGAGTGAGCGCGGATAGCACTGGCCTGATGCGTTCGTCGAAAGACGGACCATCTGAGGATGT